>JAYYRS010000564.1:0-10743 GCA_036126975.1 Myxococcota bacterium | reverse complement strand
CGTTCTGCGTTCTGGCGGCCGCATGTCCACGGTGCCTCCCGCTCGCAGATGAATGTCGTCTGGCGCCTGCCGAGCGAAGACCTCGAGGCACGCTTCCTCGCAGAGGCGACCGCTGCAGGCCTTCTCGCGCTCAAGGGGCATCGAAGCGTGGGCGGAATCCGCGCCAGCCTCTACAACGCTGTCCCGGTCGCTGCGGTGGAGGCGCTCGTTTCCTTCATGCGGGAGTTCGAGCGGACGCAGGGCTGAGGACGCCCCATTTCCGTGTCGCTCGAGCCCGGAACCCGACAAGACATGCGGCCCCCATGGGCGAACGCGCAGGTCCCCGCCTCAGTGGGCCCAGTGCTCGACCAACAGCGTCCGCAGGGCGTCCGGCGCGTCGACGTGGAGCCAGTGGCCGGCATCGCGCAGCGTGTGGAGTCGTGTCGGGGCGCCGCCTGATGGTGCGGCGAGACGCGCGAGCACCGCAGGTTTCCACCGCGCCGAGCGTTCGGCATGGACCACATGGACGGCGGGGGACACCCGCGGGGCTTCGAGCGCAAGCCACAGGTCCCGTTCGTAGTAGTCCGCCATCATCTCCCGGACGGCCAGCAGGTCGAATTTCCAGACGAAGCCTCCGCTGGTCCGGCGCAGGTTGGTGGTCATCCAGCGCGCGAGTCCGTCCCCGAAACCCAACTCCGTCAGGTGGGACACCACCGCATCCCGTCGCGCGAGCGGCTGGGGGACCGTCGCGAGCGCCGCGACCACGCGGCTGACCTCGTTGTGGGCGGACTCGGCAGTCGTCCAGACTTCGGGCGATGCATCGAGCACCCACGCCTGCTCGAGGTCACCGCCATGCCGCTCGCTGTATGCCAGCACGACCTTGCCGCCGAAGGAGTGCCCCACGACGACGGACGGTGCCTGACCCAGGTGATCTGCGAGGGCGGCGAGGTCGTCGGCGCAGGCATCGACGGTGTGGGGCGGCGAGGCGCCATGGGAGTCGCCGTGGTTCCGGTGGTCGGAGAGCACCAGCCGCCATCCCGGCAGGTCCGCCGCGAGCCGGCGTGCGAAGCCACGCCAGTTCTGCCGGGATCCGAGGATTCCATGACAGAGGAAGGCGAGATGCTCGCCCTCTCCGATCACGTCGTGGCTTGGGATGAAGCTCACCGGACCTTCCGTGGTTCATACGTGCGCGCGGGGTCGACGACTTCGGCGTACGTGCTGTCCCATATGCGCTGGAAGACCCGATCCAGGTCCTGCGCAAAGGCGGTTCCACCGATGACGAGGCCGACGTTGCGGGAGTTGTAGAAGTAGCCCCGCGCCCAGTTCGAGGTGCCGATCCATGACCATCGGCCGTCCACCGTCATGTACTTGGCATGGATGGTGCGAGCGAAGTCGATGAAGCCACCAGACCAGTCTGGGATGACGACAAACTTCACGGTCACACCTTCGACCCGCGCGAGGTCCTGCGCGACGTCCAGTTTGTGTCCCTTCTTCGACCAGTCCGAGACCATCAGCTCGACCCGCACGCCGCGGGCGGCGGCATCTCGCAAGGCGTCGTCGAGGACCGACCAGGTCTGTCGGTCGTATCCGACGATCGCGTGGTTGAGGAGCTGTACCCGGACCTGGGTTTCTGCGCGCTGGATCGCAGCCAGGAGATGAGGGAGGTCCCAGTCGACGCCAGGCGGCAGAAGGTCGCCCGGACTGGCGACGGCCTCGACGGTGACGGTCGAACCCCGGTAGGGCACCGGCACCGGGTCGTCCTGATCGTCCGCTGGCGCACCCCTGGCGGGTACATCCCCCCCCCCGGCGATGGCCCAGTCCTGTTCAAAGACGGCGCCGAGATCGGCCACTGCGCGGGGCTCCCGGACAGTTACTCCCAGCTCGTGGATGTGCTCGAGGCTTCGCCAGTCGAAGTTCTGGGATCCGAGAAAGACCGCATCGTCTACCCGGAAGAACTTGCTGTGCTGGATGCCTCCACGAACGGGCTTCATGTCGAGGAGACGAACCTCGATGCCTTCCACCGCTCCCAGGGCTGCGAGGGTATCCGGGTAGGTCTTCGCGAACTTGGCGTCCGCGAGGATGCGCACGCTGACTCCCCTTCCCGCGGCTGCCTCCAGTTCCGCAAGCAGGGGCTGCAGCCGTCCCGCGGCCTCGGGATGCGGGCTCACATAGAACTGCTCGAGGTCGATCCTCGTCTGCGCCTTTGCGAAGAGTCCTGCCCAGACTTCGTGGGCTTCCGGTATGTCCGGGTCATCGAGCGTGGTCTCCGTGGGAACGCTCTCGGCGAGCGCGAGCCCGGGTAGAACATGCGGTGCCGGTCTGGATGGCGCGTCCTGCACCGCGCGTCCGACCGCAGGCACGGGAGCGGGGGGCGACTGCTTCGGGGTGCAGGCGAGTGCGAGGGTGAGCAACGAAAGTGACAAACGGGACATCAGGCGGCTCCCGGAGCGGTGTCCCCCGTTAGGCCGTTCGCCATCCCCGCGCCTCCGACTCCTCGAATGATCAAGTACATCGGATCGAAGCGTCTGCTGGTGCCCCGGATCCTGGAGATCGTGGAGGCCGTCCCAGACGTGGCTTCGGTGGTGGATCTGTTCAGCGGTACGAGCCGGGTCAGCCATGCGCTGAAGGCGCCGGGGCGGCATGTCCGCGCCAACGACCACACCGCCTACGCGCATGCCCTCGCTCGATGCTACGTGCAGGCCGACGCCGACCGGGTGGCTGAACCCGCAGCCCAGGCGCTCGCGGAGATGGTTGCGGCGCCGCCGCTGGCGAACTGGTTTACCCGCACCTATTGCCAGGACGCGCGCTACCTCCATCCCGACAACGGGGTTCGCATCGCGGGGATGCGGAAGTGGATTGCCGACCATGAGGGCGCACTGGAACCCGATGTTCGCGCCATCCTCCTGGTCGCGCTCATGGAGGCTGCCGACCGGGTGGACTCCACCACCGGCGTCCAGATGGCGTACCTGAAGGAGTGGGCACCGCGCGCCCGCCGGGCCGTGGCACCGCGGATGCCGGCAGTCCTGTCGGGTGGTGGAGAGGCATACTGCATGGATGCAGTCGACGCCGCGGGTCGGCTGGAGGGTGACCTCGCCTACATCGATCCGCCCTACAACCAGCACAGCTACGTGTCGAACTACCATGTATGGGAGACGCTCGTTCGCTGGGACGAGCCCGATACATACGGCAAGGCCTGCAAGAGGGTCGACTGTCGGACCCGGAAGAGCCCGTTCAACTCTCGACGTGCCATTCGCGGTGCCTTCGAGCGCCTGGTCGCTGCCGCACGGTCTCCGTGGCTGCTCGTGAGCTTCAGCGATGAGGCGTTCCTCAGTCGTGACGCACTCGAGCGGATCCTCTCCGGGCGCGGACCGCTGCTCGTCGTCGAGCAGGGGCATCCGCGGTACATCGGTGCGCGCATCGGAATCCACTCGCCGACTGGCGTGAAGGTCGGAACCGTCTCCCACACCCGGAATACCGAGCGGTTGTATCTCGTGGCGCCGAATGCACAGGCGCTCGCGGTGGCGGCAGAGCGGTTGGACGCTGGAACAGCCTGAGCCGGTCGGGATGACCGTGGAACACGGCGCACGGTGCCGGGAAGCGCGTGGGTCCCAGACTTCCAAGCTGGAGAAGTCTCTGTGTTCCACGCTGTGTGCGTTTCCGTAATCATCGCTGCAGCATGTTTTCATTCCATGAAGGTTGATTCTCGCATTAGTGTTGGCATGTCAACACCACTGCGAGCTCCCTCATGTCCCCGCTGTCCGCTGCTGCTGCTGCGCTCGCCCCTGCCAACGACCCCCTCTCCCTCGACGCGACCGCGCCCGCTCCCAAGCCCTTCATCAAGTGGGTCGGTGGGAAGCGCAGGCTCGTGCCGGAGCTCCTCCGCCAGGCGCCAAGGCGCTTCGGCCGATACCACGAGCCCTTCGTGGGAGGAGGCGCGTTGTTCTTTGGTCTTGCCGAGGAGCACGCGGGTCGGGAGGGCTGGGCCTGCCTGTCCGACACCAACCTTCGCCTGGTGCGCACGTACCGGGCCGTCCGCGATGACGTCGAAGGCCTGGTCGCGCGCCTGCGCGATTACGCCGATGCTCATGACAAGGACCAGTACTACGCGGTTCGTGCGCTCGATGTCGACGCCATGGATGACGATGCCGATGTCGCCGCCTGGTTCATCTATCTCAACAAGACGGGCTTCAACGGCCTGTACCGGGTCAACCGGAAGGGTGGCTTCAACGTCCCGATGGGACGGTACAAGAAGCCGAACATCTGCGATGGAGACAATCTCCGTGCGTGTCACCGGGTCCTGCAGGGCGTCGAGATCCACCACGAAGGTTTCGAGCAGGCTGAAAAGCGGGCAGTAGAGGGGGATTTCGTCTACTTTGACCCGCCCTATGTCCCCGCAAGCGCCACCTCGAACTTCACGGCCTACACCCGCGATGGATTCGGGCTCGGCGAGCAGGAAAAGCTGCGTGATGTCGCTCGAGACCTCAAGAACCGTGGAGTGCGCGTCATCTTGTCGAACTCTGACACCCCGCCGGTCCGCTCCTTGTACCAGCGCGGGTTTGCGAAGAGGCAGGTGATGATGACGCGGGCGGTCAACTCCCAGGCGTCCAAGAGGGGCGGGGTCCCCGAGCTGCTGATCAGCTGAGCCTCCAGCGGGTCCAGACGCGCGCGGACGCCCGAACGACGACGGCGGCCCCGAAGGGCCGCCGCACGGCGCCGCGGGTCCACGCTCGCGGGCGGCGTGGACGGCTCCGGAGCGCGCTAGAGCTTGATCTGGTCGAGCGCCTGCACGCCCCGCGGACGCAGGGTCTCCCAGATGAATCCACGCACATCGATGAGGTCCGCAGGCGTGTGCCCGCGCTGGGTCAGGCGGTCGCGGACCGTCTGGGCCAGCTTCTGGAAGCGGGAGTAGCCGATGGGCGATGGCGCCTTGGGGACCGCCGCGGAGGGGTCGAGGCTGCGAGCCTGGAGCGCGAAGGGACGATGCTGAACGGCAACGTGGTCGTGCGGCTGGGCGAGGGCGGGGATGAGCGTCACCAGCGGCCATGTGACCGACTCCACCTGGGCCGCGTCGACGGTCATCACGAAGGTCCGGAGACGGTCTTCGAACTTCCCTTCGCCGTGGAGGAGCTCGCGGATCGCGTTCCCGATCTCGGTGGCCGACTCGTGGGTGTCTCCAGCGTCGGCAAGCGGCTTCACGAGCTTCGAGGGGCTGGCAAGCTTGGTGAGCTTGAGGACCTCGATGGCCAACGCCAGGACCTCCTCGCCCGTCTTGTCCGCCAGGTGCTCGGCCGAGAGCGTCTCGGTGGCCAGCGCGACAGCGGGGTTGACATGGCGCTTGCGGGCGCTGGTCTCATCAATGGGAGCCCGCCACTCGTCCTGCCATGTCGGGCCGGTGAAGCCGCCCGGGAACAGGTGCTCGAATACGCGCACCTGCTCGTCGAAGGTCATCAGTGGCGGCTGCTCGGCCGCCTGCTTGAGGCGGCGTTCAACCTGCGACTGCGCGTCGTGGGTCGCCTGCAGCTCACTGGCCACGGTGGCGATGACGGCATCGCTGCCTTCGAACTCGTCGAGCAGGTGGTAGAAGTCGGACCGGAAGCTGCGGAGCTTGCCGTCCTGGAACCGGAGGCTCCGGCGGTTCTCGCCTTCGGCGGTCAGCAGTCCGACGCCCCACTGGGGACGGCGGCTGTGGGTGAAGAGCCTGGTCTGGTCGCTGGACTCGAGCATTTCGCGGGTTCTCCCCTCGATGGGGTTGGCGCGCAATGGCGCAAGGGACGGCGTACATCGAACCCCCGACCGGCAGCCCCCTGGGTGGGGTGGCACGCGATGCGTGCACCCTGCGAGGCGTGACGGGTGGTTGGGCCGAGGACTCCTGCGTGATGGTGGGTGTGGCCCCGCCGGTCAGGCGGAGTCGGGACCCCCCGGGGAGGGCTGCGAGAGGAGCCGGTCGACACGAGGTGTCGAGGACCGGAGATTCCACTGGTGCAGCCGCTGTTCCCGGAACGCGGAGGAAATAGCGCCTGCGGGGCACTTTGTCAACGTGTCGCACCCTGGTCCCACAGGGTGCTGCTGTGGATCAGGGACCGACCGGCACTGCGCAACCGGCGGTGCGCGACCGCCCCACCCGTCTCAGCTCCACCGAACGGCGTCGACGGCGTTCACGCCGGCCATGCCATGCACGCCCCCCCCGGGGGGTGTGCTTGCGCTGCAGAGATAGATCCTCGGGTTCGGAGTCCGGTACGGATTCGCCTGAACGAGTGGGCGTGTCAGCAGCTGGTCCCAGTCGGCAGCGCCCCCTGCGATGTCTCCCCCGACGTAGTTGGGATTGTAGGCCTCGAAGTCCACGCAGTTCATCGTGTGCCGGGCAATGATCGTGTCCTTGAAGCCGGGCGCGGAAGCCTCGACCATGTCTTCGATCACGTCCGTCATGTCCTGTGTCGAGCCGGAGGGAACGTGGCAGTACGCCCACCCGGTGTGCCTGCCTGCCGGAGCACGGGACCCATCGAACAACGATTGCTGGGCCAGAAGCACGTAGGGTCGGTCAGGATGTCTGCCGAGGTAGGGTGCGCGCTCGCTTCGTTCAAGGTCCGCAAGCCGGCCGCCGAGATGGACGGTCGCGGCCTCCTTGACCGTGGGGTCGGTCCATGGGATGGGCTCGGAGAGCGCCCAGTCCAGCTTGAAGACGCCTGCGCCGTGGCGGAACCGGAGGAGTCGCTCGACATAGCGCGCAGGCAGAGCGGCATCTGCGATGCGGACCAGCTCCCGAGGGCTCGTGTCGAACAGCAGCGGACCGGACGTCTCGACGTCATCGATGTGCTGGATCCGCACTCCAGTGCGGATGGTGCCCCCATGGCTGCGGAGCTTGCTCGCGAGAGCCTCTGCGATGGACTGTGAGCCTCCGCGCGGCAGCGGCCAGCCATGGGCGTGTCCGGCGATCGCCAGCATCAGGCCGATGGCAGAGGACAGAGGCCGCTCGAGAGGAAGAATCGAGTGGGACGCCATCCCCGCGAAGAGCGCGCGGGCCGATGCCTCGCTGAAGAGGGAGCGGGCCAGGACGCTTGCGGGTCGGACCGCGAGGAGCCCGAACCGCGCCATCAGCAGAGGGCTGGTGGGGATCCCCGGTGTGCCCAGCGCGTCTCGGGCAAGATCCCGCCAGCGGTCGACGAACGGTGCGACCATTCGAGACCACCGGACGCCATCCCGCCCCAACGTCCGGCCGGTCCTGGCGATGTCCCGGTAGAGCATCGCAGCCGGCTGATCCGGCAGCGGATGGGCGCAGCAGGCGGGGGAGTGGATCCACTCCAGCCCGTGCTCGTCGAGCCCCAGGGTGGCGAAGTGGCCGGCGCCCACTGCCATCGGATGGATGGCGGAACAGACGTCATGGCGGTAGCCGGGCAGCGTCAGCGGGCGCGTGCGCATCCCTCCGCCGATGGTGTCGCCGGCCTCGTAGACGACGACAGAGCGGCCAGTCTGTGCCACCGCAATGGCTGCCGCGAGGCCATTGGGCCCGCTGCCGACGACGGCCGCGTCAAAAGGTCCGTTCATCAATCATCCACGCCAGGAGGGGGCCACGCGCTGAGCAGGCGGTCGCAAGGAGATGGCAGACCCGGCGTCGGGGGCGTCTGGCGGCAGGTCGCGAACCAGGTGCTCCCCCGGTCCGCCACGACACCGGCGATCACCCGGTAGGGGCGCGCATTCGGGGGGTCAAGCCGGAGGTCGATGCACTCGCCGTCGAGCAGGTCGACCCGGCACGATCCGGTGATTCGTTTGATTCGGCCTGGAAAGTCGCTCTTCTTGATTGCCTGGATGTGCGGCCCGACAAGGTTCTCCAGCGTGGCCGCTGGGTCCGACACCGGCACCCGTCCCATGACGAGCACGGCAGTGGGGCACGTCAGGGCGCCCACATCCTGGCCGATCATGGACCAGCCGCAGTTGGCTGGCTCGGGGACGTCGCGCCCTCGGAAGCGCGGCCCTTCGGACGTGGGCCCGGTGGCGGCGAGCGGGGCGCGTGTCGGGTCGGTCGTGCCGTAGCGCTCAGGGGCCGGAGGCGAGGGGAGGAGCGGGTCGCCGGGCGCCGCGGTCGCGGCATCCGGTCCAGCCGCCCCGCCTTCCGCCGCGCGTCGTGCCGTTCCGAGGCCGTACTTGCTGGCGCGTCCGATGAGCGCGGCGCACCGCTCGAGACTCAGTTGCGTCCGGTCCGACGGGGCACAGTGGAGCACGCGGAGACCGGTGCCAGGAAAGGGCAGGGCCGCGAGCAGCGCGGTCGTGAGCGGCCCCTCCACCAGAAGAGCGGGAAGGGGGTCGCCGTCGATGGTCAGCGTCGTGTCGCGAATCGTCTTCGAGGGCCCGTCGTACCGGTCGCGGAGCGCGGCCAGGGCGGCCTGGGGAGAGACCGGGGGACCCGGCTGCTCGGTCAGCATGAGACCCGGGCACCGGTGGATCAGGCTTCCTGCCGCCAGTGGTTCTGCGCGACAACCGACATAGGGGTCGGGCGTGCGGCCGAGAGCCGCCGTGGTTGCCAATGCCAGCAGGTGGAGGAGCACAGAGGGAGCGTAGCGCGGTCGCGGAGGGGGGCGAGGGAGATGTCCCGCCTCCCGACGCACCGCGCGGCTCACGGACGGGACGGGCGCAGGCCCGAGCCGTCTGCTGTAGGGTGGAAGAGGGGCTCCAGCCTGTGGCCATCCTGCGCGAATGCGCCGCCCAGCGCGGGTCAAGGCTTCGTCCAGGGGGCAGAACGGTGGAGGACGGCATTTCATCGCGGACGGCCAACGCGCGGCCGATATCAGCCGGGAAGAAGACGCGGCTGGCGGGTCGCGGGTCTGGTTTCCCGATGTGGTCTACCGAGGCCGGGCGTGCACCCGGCCGGCACCGGGGAATCGGCGCCCGGCATGCGTGAGCTCTACCAGGTCTGGCCTTCCAGGATCGAAGACGAAACCGTCGAGCGGATCCTGGAGGCTGCACGCGCGCGGACCGCAGGGGAGGGGACCATGTTCTGTGGGTCCGAAGACCTCCCCTGCGTCCGGTCCTGCACCGTCCGGTGGTTGGAGGACGGATGGATCCGCTCCTTGCTCTGGCCCTTTGCCCAGCGTGCAGCGGAAGGGGGCTTCCGGGTGGCATTGGACGGCCGGTGCGAGATGCAGGTCTGCGAGTACAGCGCGCACAGGGGAGATCAGTACGGTTGGCACCATGACGTCCAGTGGCACTCGCAGGCCGAGACGGATCGCAAGATCTCGGTCACCGTTCAGCTCTCGACGGGGGACAGCTACCGAGGAGGAGACCTTGAGCTGGAGGAGGTGTCCACCAATGCAGACTTCCGGTCGCGGGGCACCGTCGTGCTCTTCCCATCGTACCTGCGGCACCGGATCCGACCCGTCACGTCTGGGACCCGCCGCGCGCTGGTGGCCTGGTTTTCCGGTCCCCGCTGGACGTGAGCCCGGGGGCCTCCGGCTGCCCATTGACACGGCGCTGCAGCCCGAGGGGGGGGCCGCGACTGCTGGTACGCTCTTACGCGATGGAGACGATGGACGATGCTATTCCTGATGCTCTTCGGGTGTGTGCAGACCGGCGTGTCGAAGGATCCGGAGGCGAATGCGCCGCGGGATGCCGAGGCAGGTGCCCCTGCGGAGCCCGACCCGGGTCCGAGCACCGACACCGGCCTTGGCGGAGACCTGGGTGGAGCAACCGGCGCAGGATCAGACACCGATACGGGGGACGACGAGGAACCGGCACCGGAGCCGCAGGACACCCTGTCCGCGTCTCTGGATGCCGTGTTCGCTGATCTGGATGTCAGCCCCGATGGAGAGCGGCTGTACGCGACGCGGGTCTTCCATGAAGATCTCGTGGTGGTCTCCACGTCCGACCTGTCCCTGCTCGCGACGATCCCGCTGGGGGGACCCGTTTCCGCGCTCCGGATCGCCAAGGACGGACGCCATGCGCTCGTGGGGATCAACTCGCAACCCGGGCGCACCCTTGTGCTGGACACCGATCCGTCGAGCGGGACCTACCACTCGGTGGTGGGCAGCCTGACGCTGGGCGGTCAGGGTTCCCTCGGCGTCGCCGTGCATCCAGACGGCATGCGCGCAGCGGCCATGAGCCAGCGCCCCGACCCGGGAGAGATCTTCCTGCTCTCGTTCCCGGGGCTGTCCCGATACGGCACCGTGTCGCCGGCTGCGTCCGGACCTGCCCCGATCCTGAACGATGTCCGCTTCGCACCGGACGGCACGCTCGGGTTTGCCAGCATCTCGCAGAGTGGTCCAGGCAACGACCTCGTCTCGTTCGACCCAGACGCGGGGGTGCTGTCCGCGACGATCGATCTCGGTCTCCCGCATGAAGGCGGTGGTGCCGACCGGCTGGCGGTCGTGGAAGTGGATGGTGATGTCCGCGTCTGGATCACGAACGGCTCATGGGAGACAGCGGGGCTCACCGTCCTCGATGCGCGCACGGAAACCGTCGCAGCCCATCTCGACCAGGGCGAGACTGGAAGCGGCGACGTCTGCGCGTTGCGCGACGGTCGGCAGGTGCTGTACGTGGCGCCACGGGTGCCGATCCGGGCGTTCGACACGACATCGCTGGCGCTGACCCACACCCGGCCAGAGCGCGACGACCACATCCACTGCGTGGTGTCGGTCGACGATGCGTTCGTGTTCATCTCCACCGTTTCGGGTGACCTTCTCAAGGTCGATCTGCGAAACCTCGCCTCCCTGGAACCGGGCTGATGGGCGATGAGGAGCGGAGTCCTGCAGTGCAATCCGCGATAGCCTCCCCCAT
>JAYYRS010000563.1:0-7127 GCA_036126975.1 Myxococcota bacterium | reverse complement strand
CGCCGCTCATTGTTCGGGGTGTCGGGTGGGCCGGGTGGAGCAGGTGTGCGCCGCGTCGGATCGTCAGCAGTCCGGATCGCAGTCGGCCCGACAGGCCCGGAGAACGCGGACACTCATCAGGTGACTGCTGACCAGGATCGTTCCGCCCAGGACGGCCACGACAAGTGTGCCCTCGAACAAGGAGAGCGCCTCGCCGAGTCGGGCAGCGGTCAGCGCCACGAGTCCGAGGCCAAAGCCGAAGAGAACCCGTCTATCTCTGTGCTGCCGGTAGCCCAACGTGGCAGCCAGGACCGCAAACAAGACGGCGGAAGCGAACAGTCCCCACTCCACGGCCTCATTCGCGAGAAACCCGGCCCCGAGGAAGGTGAGCAACGCCGGAGCGAGCGAGAGGACCAGGCAATGCAGCGCACAGCTGGCACTCGCGATGCTTCCGACACGGTCGAGTACAAGGCTCTTCATCGGGACTCCGCGCCGGTCGATGGAGGAGAACCAGGGCTGGCTGCCCGGGCGCCCCACTGACCGATCTCCGCCTCCGTGACCAGGCAGTCCTGCAGCGCGGTGCGCATCACCGTCTCATCGAGGTCGCTCGTGATGAGGGTGATGTGCTGCCGCCGGTCGCCGAATGTGGGGTGCCAGACCCGGGCACGGTAGGCCTCCCACTCCGGCCCGGCCGGGTGCTGGGCAGCGGGAACGGCTGCCCACCAGGTGCCCTGCACCTGGATCGCCACGTCGCCCATCGCCACATCCAGCGTGGCTGCGACATCGGGCTGGGACGCGACCCAGTACGTGCCGCGTGCGCGGAGGATCCCGGCTGGGCACGACCCCAGCCAATCCCGGAGGCGCGTCGGATGGAACGGCCGACGCGCGGAAAATACGAACTGGGAGACCCCGGAAGCGCTTCGGCGGTCTGCTCCGCGGAGGACGTCGCCGAGCGCTCCGCGCTGTCGTGCGGCGTCCGGGTCGAAGCGGGGATCTCCGGCAGCTTGTCCGACGGCCAGCGCATCGGGGACCGTGTCCGTCCACGTGATCCGGGCATCAGGATTGAGCGCGCCCACGATCCCCGCAGCCCGGGCCCGTTCGTCCGTGCCTGCTCCGGGTCCGTCCAGCAAGACGACCGTTGCAAGCTCGATGCGTTCGACCAACGCGCGCGGTGAGCGGTTCTGGTCGAGGTCGTCGATGCCGACCGCCGTGACAAGGCTCTCCAGTGATGCCTCCCGGTCGAGCACGGCGCCGTCGCGGTCTGCGACCGTGAACGTCTTGGCGAGGACCTCGAGGTCGTCGTCGGGTGTTGCGTGCACGATGATCCGTTCGGTGGAACCGTTCCGGGCGAGCTTGCGGATCCGGTCCAGCAGATCACCGCGGACGGTGCAGCAGGAGCAGCCCTCGCCGAGACGGAGTTCCTTGGGACGGGTACGAACGACCCGGAGTTCGGAAGCCTTCGCCAGCTGTGGGCTGCGCTCGGGGATCACGGCTGCGGTTCGTGTGGGTTCGCCAGAAGCTGCAATGAGCAGGATGGCCTTCGCAGCGGCAGAAACGGATTCGCTGGATACGACGATGACAGGAACGGACATTGAGTCTCCGGATGGCTGCGCTGGCCATGGAACCGGTATTGCGCTTGCAAGGGTGAAGCGAGGCCAACGCCGGGACAAAAGTCCGCCGTTCGGTCGAACCAGACCGGTTTCCGAGGCCAAACATTCACCTGGACCGCCCGATGCGGTACGGAGGCCCCGACGATTCTCGTGGTCGGCTTTCAGGCTGTCCGTCTCCCTGCGCTCTGGGCATCCAGCACGTGGGAGATGATGGCCCGCCGCTCGGCGCGTCAGGTTGCGACCACGCGCGAGGACGGCCGCTGCTACCCGGAGCCGGGATGGTCTGCCGGCCTTGCCGAGGCGCCCGCCACCGGACCCGGGGGCACCTCGTAGACGCGGACCGTCGTGCGGAGCGCATCGTCCAGGCGCACTTCCCGGGCAGGCTTCCAGCCGGGGAGGGCGAACGTGTTGGAGACGACGACGGCACCCGGGGGCAGCGACGACGCGAGTCTGGGCGCGAGGGCCGCCATGGCCGCGGGGTGAAGGTAGGCCAGCACGACCTGCGCCTGGTCATGGGGCGCATCGAGGAGGTCCCCCCGATGTACGACGATGCGTCCCTGGCCGAACAGTCCGGCGCGCACGTAGAGCACGACCCAGGGCAGCCAGGCCTTCTCCCATGCATGCACCATGGCGGAAGGCCGGGCGGAAGCAGCGGCGAACGCGACACCACCAAAGCCCGCTCCCAGCTCGTGGATGATGGTCGGATCCGGGGGCAGCAGGTCGATCATGACGGCGCATACGCCGGGCCGGGTCGGCATCGGAGGCGCGCCGGTGCGAAGCGTGCCGATCACGACACCGACCAGCGCGAGTGCAGCGGTCACCAACAGGATGAGCTCTGGGGTGGTGGGCAGGGCGTGTGGCAGCGGTGCATCCGTGGCACGTCGGTCTGCTCCACGGTGCCATGGATGGTGGCCGTGGTCACGGCATGGGCGACCCGGACCCGTCGTCGTGGATCCGCTGGAACTCCCGACGTCGGTTCGCCGACCCGCAATGCATGCCGGGGTCTGTCCCTGGACGAATGAGTGAAACGGGGGGACCCCCGCTGCGATACGATGGCGCCATGGTGCGCATCTCGAACCACTGTGCTGGGGGTTCCCGATCCTGCTGTCGGGCAGCACCGCGTTGGTCTCTGCCTGTGCTCCTCGCGCTCTGGGCACCCGTCACGGGCTGTTCGGACTACGCGGTCAAGGCCCTGGTGGACCCGTCGGCGGGCGCTTCCGATACGGCGGTGGGCGCGCTGGATGCGGACGACCTGGGGCAGCCGGAAGTCGAGGAATGCCCGGAATACGACGGACTTCCCGAAGTGGTGGCGTACGATGAATCATGCGCAAGTACTCCGGACACGGGAAGCATCGCTGCGGTGGTGGAGTGGAAGCTCGATGGATTTCGGGAGTACTGGGAATACGACCAGGTCCTGATGGCACCTGTGGTGGGCCAGCTCACCGATGACAACGGCGATGGGTCCATCGACGCAGGCGATACGCCAGACATCGTGGTCGTGACGGATGATGGTGGGCAGCAGGGGGGTACCCACGGAATCCTCCGCAGGATCTCGGGGAATGGAGACGAGGGGGTGCGCAGTCTCCAGCGGGTCATGTACCTCGATGACATCCAGATCCATCCCTACCGGTACACCAACGTCGCGCTGGGCGACATCGACCATGACGGTTCGCCGGAGATGGTCCTCATGTCCTCGGTGATCCGAGGGGCGCTGGGGGAACCCAGCGAACCCGTGGAGGACACGGACAGTCCGGTCGGTCCGCCTCCACCGTCCACGGGAGACAGCCACGGACCCCCGATGTCGGCGGGCGACATCTGCGTCCTGACGGCGTTTACCGCCGGACTGGAGCTGCTGTGGGTGGCAGAGGATGTGCAGGTGCCATGCGGAGGGCACGCCCCGGCACTCGTCGACCTCGAAGGGGACGGCGCGGTGGATGTACTGCTCGGTCCGTACGTCGTGCGGGGTGCCGATGGGGTGCTGCTGGCGAAGAACCGTGACGCCCAGGCGCGCTACGAAGCATACGAAGAGATCGGGATGCATGTCACCGCGGCGGACCTGAACATGGACGGTGTCCAGGAGATCATCCTGGGGCACACCCTGGTCGATCCGTCAGGGGCCACCATGTGTCAGGCCGTCGGCCTCGAGGACGGCTATGCGGCGCCGGCCGACTTCGACGGGGATGGTGATGGAGAGGTGGTCGTCGTCGGAAACGGCACGGCGGGCGTGTACGACGACACCTGTCAGGTGTCGGTGTCCTGGTCACTGGCGGGTGGCGGCACGGGTGGACCGCCGACCGTGTCGGACTTCGATGCGGACGGAGAGGTGGAGGTCGGGATCGCGGATGCCGACACCTACACGGTCTATGAGAGGGACGGACAGATCCTGTGGAGCCACCCGGTCTCCGACGCATCCAGCCATGCCACCGGTTCCGTGGTGTTCGACTTCGAGGCGGATGGTCGCCCAGAGGTCGTCTATGCAGATGAGAGCCGGCTCTGGATCCTGTCGGGAGAAGACGGGTCCGTCCGGCTGGAGGACGATCTGCACGCCTCCCGGACCCTGCACGAGTATCCGACGGTGGCCGACGTCGACGGTGACGGATCGACGGAGCTCATCGTGCCGAACGGAGGCGGTCACCGCGGGGAAGACCGGGCGGGTCTGTATGTCCTGGGCGCGGCGGAGGGGACGTGGTTGATGAGCCGACAGGTCTGGAACCAGCACGCGTACTCCATCGTCAACGTCAACGACGACCTCACCATCCCATCTCCCGCCCGGAGCAACTGGCCGGTCCACAACAACTTCCGCAGCGGCGACCCCCAGCCGCTCGCCTCATGGCGTCGGGCAGACCCGGTACCGGTGGCTGACATCTGCTTGTCGGAGTGCCGGGAGGGTCGAATTCTCGTTGTCGTGCGTGCGGGCAACTCCGGCGCGGAACGATTCGACCCGGGGGTCCCCGTCTCCTTGTACACCCAGCCGTCCGCGCCCATCCACCTGGGGACCAACTGGACCACGGAACCGGTCGAACCGGGCGCCACGTCCGAGGCGCTGCGATTCGAGGTCGCCCCTGAGGACATCCGGGAAGATACCCTCTGGCTGGTGGTCGATGACGATGCGGGTCGAGAAGCGGTCGTCGACGAGTGCAACGAAGACAACAACGTCTTGGTCTTCGAAGCGGTGCATTGTCCCTGAAGGTGGGTCGAGGGTGACGCTTCGCGCTCCGGGCGGGCGCTCTACGGGGAGACCACCACCGATACCGGCCCGCCGTCAGCGCGGAGGTGGAGGCGGTCACCGCGCACCTGATGGCAGGCGCCGGTGCCGCTCACGGCGGCGCCAGTCGCGAACCACCACGGCGGCAGCACGATCTCGCTTACGCCATCAGGTACGCCGTCGTATTCCAGGGTCAGCGTATGTGTGCCGGCGTCCCAGAACCACACCGTCCGTGCTGGATCCGTCTCCGCGAGTGCGCGCGGATAGGCGCGAACGACGGCGTCCACACTGTCCATGCGGATGCTCCCGTCGGGACCCACCAGGGAGAAGTCCTCGTGGTTCCAGGTCTCTGCAGCGTCGCTGTATTCCCACAGGGTGCCGTGTCCCTGGAGCGCATCGAATGCGTCGAAGTGGGCTCCGCTGTATGCCGCGATGCCTTCAAGGCCTTGACTGCCACCGAACTCGCCTACCAGTACCGGCATGTTCCACTCTGCTCCGAGGGCGTCCCATCCTGCGAGACGTTCTGCCACGAGGCTGGCGTCCAGTGCTCCACCGCCAACGAAGATGCTCGGATCATAGGAGTGCGGTGCGAAGACGAGGTTGTCGCCGGAGGGACGCTCCATGTGGGTCGTGGACTGGACGGCGGCCAGACCGGTGCTGTCGAAGAAGACGAGCGCGTCCGGGTCGACCGCCTGCATGCGCGAGGCCATGCGAGAGTAGAAGGGCGTGAGGGTCTCCCGTTCCCACGTTCGCTCGTCGCCCAGGCCGTTGCCAGGCTCGTTGATGATCTCGTACCCGATGACGCCCGGCCGGCTCGCGTGTCGGTCAACCATCCGGTCCCACATGGACTCGAAGGCTGCCATCACGGGGCTGTCGTCCGCCCAGAAGTCGTCGAACGCCTGGGCCACCTGGTCGTTGGTCAGGTAGCCGAAGAACCAGTCTGCGCAGTCATGTCGGTCCTCGCCGGGGTCGTCCACCGTCCACCGGGGGAAGCCATCTCCGCAGAAGAATTCTCCGTAGACGTCCTGGTGGAAGTCGACGATCGTCCACATCCCACGGTCCGCCGCACCGTCGAGCAGGGCGTCATACTTCCGGGCCCACGCCTCGTCGTCCTGGCCCTCAACGGGTTCGAATGCTGCCCACGAGAACGGCACGCGGAGTGTCGTGAAGCCCCATTCCTGTGCCCGATCCAGGTAGGTCGCGAGCGCAGAGGCGTGGTCGCCCTCCGCGTGGTCGAAGGGCATGTACGGAGGAAACTTGCTCCGTCCGCCGGTGTTGATGCCGCGGAGGAACACCCGTCGCCCGTGCCCGTCCTTCAGGTGCCGTTCGTCTGCATGAAGTGCAGTGGCGTCCGGGGGGACGATCCTGCAGGTCGCCATCGTGTCGGCCGACACAGACCCGCTTCGATCGTTGCCTGGCGAGCAGGCGAGCAGCAGCAGGGGGAGCAGACGCATGAGATTCCAGGGATTGGATCGTGATCCTCGCGTGTCCGCTCGGGGCCTGTCCAGTCGACCGGCAGGAGGGCCCACCGATCCAGTTGCGCACACGCCGCATGGGCGGGCGTGCGGAGCGGTCTCCTATGATCCTGCTGGCTCGGCACCACCCCACGCCGTGGCTGCCCGGGGAGAACCCATGTCCGCTCTGAAACCGCACCCTGTCACAGGTGCTCCCCTCCGATGGTCCCGTGACATGGGATTGGTGGGCGGGATCACCAGCGCATTCATCCCCGTCCTCGTGCGAGACATCGTGCCTGATGGCTACCCCCTCGCGGCCGCCCTCGCAGGCGCAGTGATGGGCGCGGCGCTCGGACTGGCGATGCCAGCACTCCTCGATCGGGTCCGTGGTCGGGTCCCGTTCACCCTGCTCGTCCCTGGCAGCGTTGCGCTTGGAAGTGCCTGGGGAGGCGGCGCGGGTGCCCTCGCGGGCGCCCCGTTTGACGCCACCCATGTACTGCTGGGCCTCATCGCGGGCAGCATCGCCGGAGGCGCGCAGTTTGGCTGGTGGTGGTTTCCCTACACCGTCCAGACGGTCCGGGGTGCGCGCACCTGGCCCCTGCTCTTGGCCGCGGTCGCGGCGCTCCCACTCGTTGCGTTCGTCTCGGTCGCGGGCACGGCGCTGCTGGTGCAGGTGGGCTGGGAGACCGCCATCGGGGCGGGGTGGGTGCATTGAGCTGGCGCGGCCGTACGCCCGTTGGGGATCAGGCGGCTGCAGGAGGGACGACCTCTTCCATCCGTGCCTCGATCACCTCCCGCTCCTCCCCCGTCGATGCGGTGATCTCGCCGACCAGGAGGTCCCATACCTGACGGAACATCCGCTTCTCGGTGAAGGAGAGA
>JAYYRS010000562.1:0-4772 GCA_036126975.1 Myxococcota bacterium | reverse complement strand
GATGGCGTCCAGGCCAGCCTGGTGCACCTGGTCCGGAGTGCGCGCCAGGGTCGTGTAGCGCCGTACCAACGCCGCGTAGCAGGCCTCACCATCCGGGAGGAATCGAAGACCGGCAGCCTCCGGCGCGCGCCCCGCTGGAAGCACGGAGGACCGCAGCCGGTCCCGCCACGCAACAAGCGCGGGACGGATGTCCTCTTCCACGGCGACGCGCAGCGCATCCTCCCAGTCTCTCCGCTGGGCCGGATCCAGGCCGGGCGTCTCCCACTCCAGGGGTGCCAGCAGAGGGGACGCCGCAACCGGACGGCCCAAGGCGTCGTCGGCCTGCGAAAGGGTCCGTCGGATCGTTTCGGCGGGCGCGACGTATCCCTGCTCCGACCCTCGAGAGAGCCGGGCCGCCTCCGCGGCGATGCGTGCCGGGGCGGCCCGGTACCGCGCAAGCAGTGTCCACGCGTCTTCCGCACTCCGGACGGAGTGGGCCTCCGGAAGGTCGTAGACGTCGACGAGCGCGTTGAAGCGGGGAGACAGGGACCACGCGTGGAAGCGGCACACCGCCTCGTCGACGGTCTGCTGGAGCCCCAGGACGAAGATCTCGAGGGTCAGGGCATCGGCTTCGCCCAGGGCCGGATCGGACTGCAGCGCCCGGGCCTCGGCCAGGAAGCCCCGTGTCGTCGCGAGATCCTGCTCGGCCGCTTCCCAGCTCGCATCGCCGAGCGTCTCATCGAAGCGCCGGTCTCCAAGTCGGGTCGCCCACACCGGGCTCCGACGCATGCGGTGGTCCCAGTGGCGGATCAGGAGGCCGGCCAGCCCGGGATGCTCCACACCGGCGGCCGCCCCTGCTGGGTCCAGGACAGGCGAAGCCGGCGGCGGGTCCGGTGTTCCGACCACCGGCGACGAGGGGGGGGGCTTGGGTCCGCAGCCAATGACGGCCAGCGCGAGCACCTGCGAGATCATGGACGCCCTCCGCGACCGCGGAACGGCCGCCATGGCGTCGGGATATCACGGCCGCGGCTTCGGCGACTCCGCGACCAGAAACGGCCGCAGACGCGCGACCGTCCCGGGGCCGATCCCGCGGACCCGCTGCAGGGCGTCGACGTCGGCGTACGGTCCGGCGGCGATCCGCTCGGAGACGATCGCCGCCGCACGGGCCGGCCCCAGGCCCGGGAGGGCTTCCAGCGCAGCCGCACTCGCCTGGTTGATGTCGATCGGGAGCCCGACCACCAACAACTCGTCCATGGTGTGGAGGCTCACCGAGTCGCCATCGACCACGACGCGCGTGCCCCCACGAATCACTGCGTCCGCGACGTCCCGTTCCCCTGCGCCGGCCGCCGCAAGGGCGGCTTCGAGTGTCACGGGGGGACGGAGAGCGTGGTAGCCGGGCGCAGGGACATCTCCCCGCACCTCGATGACGACATCCTCCGTCGGCCCCGCAGCGCCAACGCCCGCACCACGCACGACCAGGAGGGCCGCCACCACCAGCAACAGACCAGACATTGCGAGGAGCCGCCCGCGCACTGGCGGCCGCGCACCCGCCCGGCCAAAGCGAAGTCCCGTCCCGCCACGCTCAGCCGGTCGCGGCATTGAAACCTGCCTGCCAGCGAGCAAGGAGCTCCCGCCCGGCGCCGGCCGCGGCGATCTGCGCCCGGCGCCCACCTCCCGCCATGAACTGCAGGCGACACGCGACGTGGTCGACGGGAATGAGCCCCGGGAAGCGGTCTGCCCACTCGACCAGCACGAGGCCCGGCCATTGCTCGAGCTGCTCCTCCAATCCGATGGCATCCAGTTCATGCGCATCGAGCCGGTAGACGTCGGCGTGCAGCAACGGGATGCGGCCCTCATGCTCCACGACGAGGTTGAAGGTCGGACTGACGACGTCCTCGAACACGGCCAGCCCTTCACCGACACCCTGGGCGAGGCTCGTCTTGCCTGCCCCAAGGTCGCCAATGAGCGCGACCACGTCGCCCTCTCGGGCCACCTGGCCGAGCGCAACACCGAGGGCATGGGTGGCAGCCGGGTCCGAGAGCTTGAGGTTCCACATCCCCGCAAGCATGCACCACGCTTCGCCGGGGTCAAGCCCCCTCCGTTGCGCAGGGGCCCGGACCGTGTGAGTGCCCTCCCAAGGGAGCCGTTCGTTGGACACGATTCTTCGCTACGGCCTTGTCGCTGTGTTCCTGGCGCTGATTCTCACGCCATTCGGCCTGCCGATTCCCGAGGACGTATCGCTCCTCGCTGCCGGCATCCTGTCTGCGACGGGGCATGCAACGCTGCCCCAGGCCCTCGTCGTCGGGTACGTCGGGGTTGTCGGTGGCGACGTCATCTCCTGGACCTTCGGGCGGCGGGTCGGCTTGCAGCCGACCGGCTTCATCGCGCGTCTCGTCGGGCGCGATGACATCACGCGCATCGAGCGCTTCTACGGACGCTACGGCTCATGGGCCATCATCATCGCCCGGCAGTTCCCGGGCATGCGGATGCCGGCATTCTTCTTTGCAGGCGCAAGCGGCGTATCGCTGCCGCGGTTTCTCCTGCTTGATGGCACTGCTGCCGTCGTGACGGTGGGCGTATTCGTCATGCTCGGGCGAATCTTCGCCGATGATCTCAGCGCCGTGGTCGCCTTCATGGAGGAGTTCAGGTTCTACGCCGGCGTCGCAGTCGGCCTCCTTGTTGCGGGCGTGGTGTGGCGGATCGTGCGGCGTCTCGCCCGGACCCGCAGCGACGGCCCCGTCTGACATCCAGCCGTCAACTCGCGGCCATCACCCGTCGCAGGCGAGGGCCCCGGTCTGTTCGTGCGGCCACTGCCACCAGCGCCCCCCGGTGGACCAGGAGATAGGGATCCCCGTCGGGCAGGGCGGGGGGGGGCGGTGGTGGTCGCCCCCCATTCCGGATTCTCGGCAGCTGGTTGGCATCCAGCTCCACCCGCACACGGCCGGCAAACCCATCCAGCGGAGGCATCAACCGGGCGCAGACGGCCTCGGCGACGAGAGCGCGGTCCTTCCACTCGACGCGAGCCGCGCCCCGCTCCGGTCGAAGCACGGGCCGCCAATCTTCACGATCCGCTGCGATCCGAGCGAGTGCCGGCATGTCCACCGCCGTCCCCAGGTGGAACGGACCGCTTTGTTCCCGACGCAGCGCGGACAGATGCCCGCAGGTGCCCAACGCCACCGCCAGTTCCTCCGCGAGGACGCGAACATAGGTTCCCCGCCCGCAACGCACCCGAAGCCGCAGCCGCGAGGCCCCCAGCTCGAGGATCTCCCATCCATGGACCGTGATGGGCCTCGCCGGGACGTCTACCGACTCCCCTGCCCGTGCGTACTCATACAGCCGCCTGCCGGCGACCTTCACCGCGGAGTAGGCATGAGGCTTCTGCATCAGGGGGCCCGTGAAGGCTTCGAGCACAGCGGCCACTCTCGCCCGGTCCAGCGTAGGCACGGGCGCCTCCGCCCGGACTGGGCCCGTTGCATCGCCCGTCTCGGTTGACATCCCGAGTTCCACGGTGGCGACGTACACCTTCTGCGATTCATCGAGGAACTGGATCAGTCTCGTTGCACCGCCAAGCGCGATGGGCAACACGCCTGTGGCAAAGGGGTCGAGGGTTCCCGTATGCCCGACCCTTCGCGTCATCGTGAGCGCCCGGACCACCGAGACGACGTCGTGGCTCGTCAGGCCCGCCGGCTTGTCGATCACCATGAAGCCGGCAGGGTTCGGGGTGGGCACGGCTATTCCTCGTGGGCGCGGGCCGCGCTCAACTTGTCCAGGAGGGCCGTCATTCCCATGGCCCGGTCAAGCTGCTCGTCGAGGTGGAACCGCAGTTCCGGAACGTACTTCAGCCGGACCCGCCGCCCGAGTTCCCGACGCAGATATCCCCGGGCCGAGTTCAGGCCATCGATGATGTCGTCGGCGTTGCCATGGCCTCCAAGTGGTACGAAGTTCACACGGGCAATGCTGAGGTCGTCGCTCATGCGCACCGAAGTGATGGTCAGGGTCGAGACACGCGGGTCGCGGAGACCTTCTTGCAGGATGCGAGAGAGGGCATGGGAGACCTCTCCGGCGACGCGGTCGGAGCGCTTGTAGTCAGACATATTGGCGCCGTTACCGCGCGGGACCGAGTCGCGACATCAGTCCGCACGCTCGTCTGGCTCGCCACCGCCCGCCGGCTTCCCAGGAGGGGACGTTCCCATCGCCGCGATTGCCTCCCGGTCGAGCGGACCGCGCCAGAACTCACGGTCATCAAACAGTCGTCGGAGCATCCCGAGTTCGGGAGTCACACCCTCCTGCGGCCATGCGTCGAGCGCTGCGCGTGCACGGACGATGCATGCTTGACGGGTGGGAGCCCGGACGACCAGCGTCCCGAGGGCCCGGCCCGCTGTCGTCAGGTCGCCCTCCAACAGAGCCGGGTCGAGGCGAAGCTCCGCAGGAAGCTGGGTGGCCCCGACCCGCTGCCCGGAGGTTGCCGCGCGCACCCGCAGGGCCATCGCATGTCCTTCGGGACAGATGTCCCCGCGTCTCCAGAACAATGGGAAGCCTCCTGCCAGCTGCAGTTCGGCATCGATCAGGTCGACGCCAAGCAAGGCTTCCGTCGCGCCATGCCAGGGCTGGACCCCGGGGCGGACCTGCAGGAAGTACGGCCGGCCGTCGGTGGGGACGAGAAACCGGACCGATGCGACGCCCCGCCATTTCAGCTGGCGCGCGAGCGCATCGGCGTAGCTGAGTACCTCCGTCCGACCCGTGCCCTGAAGGGCAGGCGCAGGAGCCTCCGTCAGTACCCGCGTCCCGCCTTC
>JAYYRS010000561.1:0-9372 GCA_036126975.1 Myxococcota bacterium | reverse complement strand
GGTGTATGGCGCGCCCACCGGCGGCACGGATGAGAGCCGGGAGAGTCCGGCAGACCAGGCCGAGGCGGAGCGTATCCAGGAGGCGTCCCCCGGCGGACAACTCACCCCCGACGAAGAGCAGGTGGTCGCCGAGCTCCGGTCCCGGGACGCCGAGGTCCGCTCCCATGAGGCCGCCCACATGGCTGCCGGAGGCGGACTCACCGGCGGCATGAGCCTGTCCTATCAGGTGGGCCCAGACGGCAAGCGCTACGCCGTGGGCGGCGAAGTCAGCATCGATGCGTCGCCGGGCAAGTCACCGGAGGAGACCGCCCGCAAGGCACAACGGATCCGCGCGGCGGCCCTCGCGCCAGCGGAGCCCTCGGCGCAGGACCGAAGCGTCGCGGCCCGTGCCGGCCAGATGGAGGCCGATGCGCGCAGCGAACTCCGGCAGCAGCGGGCGGCCGAACTCCGAGACACCCTCCAGGGGCTCCAGCCGGGCGAGGAGTCCGACGGGTTTCCGCCCAAGACCGTCACGCTCGGCGAGGTGGAAGGGCTTCAGCCCGACACCAACGTGGTGGAACTCCCCCCCCTCCCAGACGAGTCGAACAGCGACCCGGCTGTCGAGGCAGCCGTCGAGCCCCGCGGCGAATCCGTCGATCTGATGGCGATCTTCGAGAAGGTCACCGGAGGAGAGGACGGCGTGTTCGGCGACGCGAGCGACGAGACGGACCGCCGCCTCGGTGGGCGTCTCAGCGGATTCGGCAATGGGACCGCCGCGGACGCCCAGATGAGTGGGATGACCGCACCGTTCGCCGATGCCTATCGGGCGCTCCAGGACCCGCAGTCCCAGGCCTACAGCCTCGTCGCCTGAGTCCGGGATGGACGGCAGCGCCCCGAATCGGCGACAGACCATCCTGACCGCGACCCTTGTGGTCCTGGCCACCTCCGGCGCCTGCGCGGACACGCTGGGCGAAGGCAAACGGGAGCGCGACCCCGGTGAGCCGCCCACCGGAGCCGGCGACACGGGAGACGCGTCCGATGGAACCGAGCCTGACCCAGATGTGATGCCCAGCGATGAGACCGTCTGCTACCCAGGCGAAGACCAGCGATGGACCACGTGCCTGCCGCTCGTATCGTGGGACGCATCATGGGGCGCCGACTACGAGTATCCCGAGCCACTGGATGGCGACCCGCAATACCGGTCACCCCTGCGGTACATCGACCTGCACGGCGCAGAGGCAGCAGCAGACACACCTCTCGCGCCCAACTTCGTTCTCGGCGAGCTGATGCAGCGCCGGAAGGGACGGTTCGGGCTGTTCCAACCGCATTCACTGGCCCATCTCCAGACCATCCGGGACGCCATCGGTGGGCCGCTGACCATCAACTCCGGTTACCGAAACGTGACCTACAACGCGGGCGTCGGGGGTGCGACCTGGAGTCGGCATCTGTACGGCGACGCCGCAGACATGGCGTCATCCGCGGCAAGCCTCGACGAGCTGGGAGCGCTCTGCGAGGAGCTCGGCGCGGGCTACGTGGGGTACTACGAGACCCACGTACACTGCGACTGGCGAGACGACCCGCTCGAGCAGGCATTCTTTGCGGAGGCCGCCACCTTCCAGGCCACCGGCCACGGCTGGGCAGTCCACGGAATCCACGCCAGCGAGGGGGTGCTCCGGATCCGATGGGAGGCGCGGGCCGCAGGGGGCGGTGTACTCGCGCACCACACGGGCCGGACCTTCCAGCCTCCCGCCGGGACCAGCTACCTGCTGGCCGATATCGGTGGCGTCCGCACGCTCGCACTGCGGCTGGCCCGAGGCGAAGCTCCGAAGTAGACACTCCGGACGCGGCATGACCGCGCAGCCGGAGAGACCCGCCTCCATAGCTCAGCTGGATAGAGCAACGGCCTTCTAAGCCGTGGGTCCCAGGTTCGAGTCCTGGTGGAGGCGCCTCTTCCGGGCGTGGAGGATGCCCCGCAGTGGCCATGCGGCCGGAGCAGTGGGTTCCATCCGCCTCGCCTGTCGCCCAGGCTCATCCCGCCCCTGGCGGCCGGAGCTCTTCCTCGGTCATCAAGGATACGCCCCGAGAACGGAGCAACGCGGCAAACACACCATCGCCCGTCCGGACCTCTCCATCGATGCGCGTGCGCCGGCACCCGCAGGATGGAGACCGCGCCTTCAGCACTGCCTGTCGGGCATGCGGAGACGTCGCTGCCGCACGCCGGGCACCGAGAACGAACGCGGCCGTTACGTCGGCATCTCCATCTCGGCACCGGACCATCGCCTCCCCCCGGAGCACCGCCGCGCCGTCTCCACCCCGTAGATCCGCTTCGAGCCTGGGCGTGCCGAGATCACCAAGCTCTTCCGGACACACCGGCACGACCCGCCCTCCTGCCGCCTGCCACACGCGGGCATGGTCCTGCACGCGTGCGTGGACCCGAGACGCCCCGTCGTACCGACAGGGGCGGCCAAGAAGGCAGGCCGACACGAGCAGCTCCGCAGGCATGCACAAACCGTAGCGTGGGCGCCGGGCTGGCGCCGCGCCGCGGGAACCATATAGACGACCATGCCGACGCCGTCCTCCTCCGCTCCGCCCCGTGTCGACGTCGCCGTCGTGGGCGCGGGGTTTGGCGGCCTGGGTGCTGCACTGCACCTCGCCGAGGCCAACGCATCCGTGGCCCTTTTTGAAGGCCTCCGCTACCCGGGGGGCTGTGCCAGCACCTTTACGCGGGGCGGCGCGCGCCACGAAGCGGGCGCGACCCTTTTCTGTGGACTTGGTCCCGAGCAACCCTTCGGCCGCTGGAGGGCACGACACGGGATGGACGTCGAATTCCAACTGCTCGACGTCCCGGTGGAGCTCCGGGCTCCAGGACTGAATCTGCCGGTGTTTGCCGACAAGGCACGATTCATCGACCAGCTCTGCTCATTGCCCGACGCGCCCGTTGATGGCATCCGTCGCTTTTTTGCCACCCAGCAGAAGATCGCAGATGCGCTCTGGCCCGTGCTGGACGATGCGGGCCGCCTTCCGCCGTTCACGCTGCCAGGTCTGGGATTCCACGCCCGACGCGCACACCGCTATCTGCCTCTCGCCTCCTGGCTGGGTCGTCCCGCCATCGCGCTCGCGCGGGAGTGCGGTGTCGCCGATTTCGGGCCGCTCCGACTCTGGATGGACGCCATCAGCCAGATCACGGTCCAGGCCGACATGGCGTCTGCCGAGGCTCCCTTCGCGCTGTCCACGCTCGATTACTGCTTCCGGGGGGCAGGTCATGTCCATGGCGGAATCGGCGAGCTGGCAAACGCCATGGTGCATGCGGTTCGGCAGCTCGGCGGCGCGGTCCACATGCCGAGCCGGGTCCACCGCCTCGAGCGTACGGATGGCGGCTGGCGCGTTCATCACCGAGGCGGAACCACGGAGGCCCGGACGGTCGTCGCCAATCTGATTCCGACCGCGCTTGCAAAGCTCCTCGCTCCCGAAGAACGGCCGTTGCGGCTCGAGGCCGCGGCGCGGGAGGAAGCGGGTAGCTGGGGGGCGGTGATGCTGTATCTGCAGCTGCATCCCGAGGCACCGATCCCCGAGGGCCCCCATCATATCGAGCTCGTCGCAGACCCCGACGCACCGCTGGTCGCTGGCAATCATGTCTTCTGCAGCATCAGCGGCGCGGCCGAGGAGCGCGCCCCCGAAGGCAGACGGGTCGCGACCGTCTCCACGCACCTCGACCTCGCCACGCTGCGCGGCCATCCATCGGAGGCGCAGGCGCAGCGGGTGCACGCCGTCCAGAAGCGGATGCGGGAGACCCTTGCCAGCCTCGCACCCGCGGTCGACGAGGCGATCGTGCACGCAGACCCCGGCAGCCCTCGCACATTCGCGCGTTTCATCCGGCGGACCGAGGGCCGCGTGGGCGGAACTCCACGGGCCGTCGGCCTGCACCACTACGCGACCATCCTTCCGAGGCCGGTATCGAAAGGCCTCTGGCGCGTCGGAGACGCCGCCTTCCCCGGCCAGAGCACCCTGGCCACCGCACTGGGCGGACAGCGGACGGCCCGTGCGATTCTTCGGGGCGCCGCATGATCCGGCTGCACCAGTTCCAGTGAACCGGCGTCGCATTCGACAACCACTGAACTGCCCCCGATGCCGATGCGCGGGTCTGGTCCAGCGTCTCCGAAATCGTATGGCGCGCACCCGGGCGGAGGCCGGAAGGCGTGGGCCCGGTGCCTGCTGACCGGCCCGCGAAGACGGCCTCGGTCCCTGGCACTCTTCGCACCGCGCGAGCGTATGCGGCGGTCTCCCGGAACCGAGACCCCATCGACACCGCCCAGAAACGGACGCCGGAGGGCTTCCCGCTCACCGTGCACGCCGACGATGGGGGGACCCCACACCGCACCGGCTGGCTCGGACCTCCTGTCCCCGGCTGACCTTTCTTATTTCGCGGGATCCGGCGTATGGAGCATGCAGACGGAGTTGATGCAGTAGCGCAGCCCGGTGGGCGCGGGGCCATCCGGGAAGACATGGCCGAGATGTGCGTCGCAGCGCCCACAGCGGACCTCGGTTCGCACCATCCCATGGCTCGTGTCGATGATCTCGCGGAGTGCGTTCTTCGACGCCGGCGAATGGAAGCTCGGCCACCCCGTACCGGATGTGAACTTTGCCTCCGACCGGAACAGGACATGACCACACGACGAGCAGAGGAAGTCGCCCGGCGCCTTTTCCTTGAGAAGCGCTCCGGTGAAGGGCCGCTCCGTGCCCGACGCACGACAGACCCTGAACACCGGCTCGGGAAGGGTGTCCTTCCACCATGCCGTCGTCTTTCGAGACCATCTGACCCGATCAACGTCAACGTCTGCGAGGTGGGTCTGGTCCACCCGTGTCGGGATGTCCGCCGGCGCGGCCCCGGCGTCCCGCAGGCTCGCGAGGACGACGATGGCGAGCAGGACGGACACCAGCCCTGCGAAGACGCGGACGCGATCCACGGACACCTCCCCTCTTCTTCTCCCCTGGAAAGCGGTTCCTCGCAAGCCCTCCTCGCCAGAGTTCCCCGGCACGTCTGCACCCCCCGGTGCCACGAACGCGCGCAAGGGAAGGAGGCCGGTGTCGCTGCGGGGCGCCGATGGATGGGCTACGGAGCCGGCTCTCCCAGGAGGCCGCGTGGGCCGCTACATGACGCGCGAGGGCTTCGACGCGATCCAGGCCGAGATCGCACACCTCTGGCATGTGGAGCGCCCGGAGATCGTCGACCAGGTCTTCGAGGCCGCCAGTCTTGGAGACCGGTCCGAGAACGCTGCATACATCTACGGCAAGCAGAAGCTGCGGCAGATCGACAGCCGACTCCGCTATCTTCGCCGGAAGATCGATCAGGTCACGGTGGTCGATCTCGACGACCAGCCGCAGTTCGACACCGCGAAGTTCGGAGCGGTGGTCACGGTGGTCGATGACGAGGACATCGAGCGCACCTGGCGCCTCGTCGACAAGGAAGAATCCGACCCCAACCGAAACCGCATCAGCGTCCAGTCTCCCATCGGCCGGGCCCTGCTGGGGAAGCAGGAAGGCGACTACGTCCAGATACAGCTGCCGAAGGGGGCCGTGGGCTACGAGGTCCTGGCCATTCGTTACGGCGGCGGCGACCCCTGAGCACGGGCTGTTTCTATCGCGGCGGCGTACAGAACTCCCTCGTGCCCGCCGCCGAGATGCAGAGCCGGTAGGCGGCGTCTGCGGGTTGCCCCGACGCGCGCGCGTAGTCCAGCCACTCGCGCGCGGTGTCCTTGGCAAGCCCACGATAGTCGCGGGCGTCTGCGTCGGTGTCGCTGGTCCGCTCCTTCTGGTAGCGCTTCTCCGCGTCCACCCAGAGACGATTGCCTGCTTCTGCACGGAGTCGGAGGAGACCGTAGACCCGCTTGACATGGACTTCACCCGTCCAGCGCTGCTTGTTCTCCAGTGCGACATCGGCCCAGCGAATCGCCTCCTCCGCGTTTTCCAGTTCCCGCGTGCGGTGGAGATGGATGGCAAACGAGAAGCAGAGGTCGGGGTCGGAACGATCGATGTCCTCGAGATGCCGCATCATCAACTTCTCCCACCCGGCTTCCTCGCCGGCCGCCTGCGCATTGACGATCAGGAGTCGGGAGAGGCTGTCTCGCATCGTCTGCAGGCGCTCGGCGTCGATGCGCGCTTCAAGGCAGTTGCGCTGGCCGCGGCTGAGCTCACCAAGCATGGACGGACTCTCGAGGGAGATGATGTCGTCGCAGGGCTCGCCACTTCCGACATCCGTCCCGACCGCCCCCCCCGCGGGAACGGCGGGTCCCAGCCCACCCATCTGTTCCCAGGTCGCAAGGATCCGCCTCGCTTCTCGAACCTCGGGCACGCTCACGGCCCACGAGATGGTAGCGCTCGACCGGCCAAAGTCGTCGACGAAGGCTTCGATGATGGCCTTCCCATCGGACCCTGCGGCCTGCGCCTGCGCCACGGTGTCCTCCCAGAACAGGGTGGCGTCCGTCCGCACCAGCTGCTCTGCTGCATCCATCCGTCGACGGACGTCCGCCTGCCCGAGCGCATCGAGCAAGGAATCATCGGGGCCTTCTTCCAGATGCTCCCCCTGGGCGAGAGACCAGGTTCCCTGGGCGGACCGAGGGTCCCGCCATGGGTCCACATCGCGTCCGAGCTGCCGACCGACCCGCAGCGCATAGAGCTGCGCCTCGGCCAGCGTCACGCGTCCGTCCGGTCGTCCGTCTACCTCCCCATCGGCCCACCCACGAAGCCCTCCCATGGCCGTCCAGGTGAACAGACCATGCTTCGCCGGCTCGAACGGATGGCTGGGTCCGAGCCCGCGATCCGCAGACCAGTACGCGACCCGCTCGTCATCCGTCGGGAACGGCGCGGGCTCGACGGCATTGCGCCCCGGCACCAGATCAAGACCGTCCCTCGCGACGTTCCCGAATCCCGCGTCCATCATCACCAGGACCCGATCCGCGCGCCTCGTCTTGCGGAGCATCGCGACCAGGTCCTCGAGTCGGATGGCGCGGGACTGGAGGTTGCCGGCATCGGCATCTACGGGCAGCAGCAGACGCGAACCCGCATCATCCACCGTCCCATGGCCGGCGTAGTAGACCCACAGCGTGCCTCGCTTGCGCACCCGCCAGCTGGCACGCCGCGCAAGCTTCTTCATCGTTGCGGCGTTCGCATCTGCAACGAACAGGACACGCCGCGATGAGATCCCGCGGGTCACCTGCGCCCACTCCCGGAACGAGCGGGCGTCGTCCTGCGCCCAGATGGCCTGGGGAAGGCCCTGGTACCCCTCGTTGCCGATCACGAGTGCGGCGTCCCGGCCTGCGCGCTCGGCGCTGTCAACAGCCGGATCGATGTCCGGTGCGTCGGCCGCCCGCGCGGCCATGCCTGCGAGCAAGAGAGGCAGCAGGAGAATGAAGGACCGAGGCCGCATCCGCGGTTGCTCCCTGCAGGATTTCCACAATGCTGCCATGCCCTTGCGTTGCCGGGCAAGGCGGCCGCATGGCTACTTCCGGCGACCGACATGCTCCTGCAGCCGCGGCATGATCTCCACGAAATTGCAGGGCCGATGCCGCGAGTCCAGCTGGTGGACCAGGATGTCATCCCAGGCATCCCGACAGGCGGACGGGGAACCCGGCAACGCGAAAAGGTACGTGCCCCCTGCCACGCCACCCGTCGCGCGGGACTGGACGGTCGACGTGCCGATCTTGGCGTAGCTCTGCCAGCGGAAGAGTTCCCCGAAGCCCGGGATCTCCTTCTCGTACACGGCGTGGAATGCCTCCGGGGTGACGTCCCGCCCTGTCAGACCCGTACCCCCGGTGCTGAGCACGACGTCGATGTCATCCCGCGCGATCCATTTCCGCAGCCTCGCCTCGATGGCGGCCTGGTCATCGTGCACGATGCATCGCTCCACGACCCTGTGACCCGCAGCCTCAGCGCGCTCCTGCAAGAGCGTGCCCGAACGGTCCTCCGCGAGCGTGCGTGTATCGGACACCGTGATGATCGCGATCTGGACGGGAACGAAGCGGCGCGTGGCATCAATGCCGGGCATGGACATCTCCGGGGCGGCTGCGGTTCCGGTACCCTGTCGCCATGCGCCGCGCCCTCCTCGCCTGTTCCGTGCTCCTGTTCTCCTGCGCCGACAAGGCCGCGTCCGGGCCCGGTACGCGGGACACCGGCGAGCAGATCGTCATCGACCCGGACCCGGGAGACACCGCGGGCGAACAGGGTCCGGTGGATGCCGACGGCGATGGCCACCCGGCCGAATCGGACTGCGACGATGGCGATGCAGACGTCCACCCCGGCGCTCCCGAGACCTGGAATGGCATCGATGATGACTGCGATGGGCGCCGGGATGCCGACGGCACCTACCGCGGGGAGGCCCATGCGAGAGCGACCGCTGTCTACGAGGGCGACACCTACCGTTTCGACCTGGTGTGCACGAGCGTGCTCGAACGCGATGGCGCCGACTTCATCCTGCTCGTGACGTGCCCCACCGATGCCGAGGACGACATGGCGCAGCGCCTGCTGGGCGCAAGTCTCATCCTGCAGATCGAGGAGGACCAGGACGACCGTGAGGCGCCCTTCGAAGACTGGACCGGCCGCGGCGTGATGCGAAGCAGCGATGGCTGGGACACCTGGCTCGATGCCTCCCTGGCCTGGGTGGCCATGGACGGGGTCGACTTCTCCGCGAGCCGGAGCGCCGCGAGCCTCGCCATCACGGCAGATGGCACGATGCGGTGGACAGGCATGGAGGATTGAACGCCCCTCCGGCTTCATCCGGCGAGGAGACTGCGTACCGAGAGCGGCTCCGGCAGGCCCTTCAGGCCGACCTTGCGTTCGGGGCCGAAGGCATGCAGGCCGGCCACCGCCTCCACGGCCTGCCCTGATACGAGGATTTCCAGCGCGGAGGCCTCTCCGCAGAGTCTCGCTGCCACGTTCACCGTGGGACCGAGCACCGTGTGCTCCCTGCGCCGCTCGCTTCCGAGGTCGCCGCGGAGCACCGGTCCGACGTGGATTCCAAGCCCCAGCGGCGGTGGATGCCAGAGCGGGACCTCCTCCGTGCTGCGTGCCCACCGCACGATGTCGGCCGCCGCATCACAGGCCCGATGTGGAGCCTGGTCTCCCGTGAAGACCGCCAGCAGGCCGTCTCCTGCAAACTTGTCGATGTAGCCCCCATGGGACTGGATGTGCTCGACCTGCCGCCGCAGTACGAGACTCACCGCAGAGAACAGGGGTCTCAGGTCGGACTCGAAGCTTGCTGCAGTGAATCCCCTGAGGTCGCTGAACAGGATGGTCGCCTCCACCTGCTCCGCCGCCCGATGCTCACGAACCTGGCGCACCACGGCAGACGACACATAGCGGCGCAACTCGGCGGCGAGCGCTGCCGCATCCCGCTCCGCG
>JAYYRS010000560.1:0-2590 GCA_036126975.1 Myxococcota bacterium | reverse complement strand
CCGGGGGGGCATGCCGCATGTCCGGCAGCCCCAGGGTACCCCGGCGCCGGCTGTCGCGCGTAACGCCGCTGCGCCCACCGCGTCCAACCCGACGACAGGACCGTGGCCACACCGGCCGGCCTCAGAAGGGACGGAAATCATCACCGCGCAGACCGTGCCGCCGCATCAGGCGATGGAGCTCCGTTCGATGGATGCCGGCCTTCCGTGCTGCAGCGCTGACATTGCCGTCCGTCGCGCGCAGGACGGTCTCCAGGTAACGGCGCTCTGCCGCCGCACGCGCCTCGGCGAGCGTCTGCAGCGACGCGGACGCCGTGCCGCACCCCAGGTCCGCCGCCTCGACAGATTCCCCCTCCGCGAACACTGCGGCCCGCCGCATCGCATTGCGCAGTTCGCGGACGTTTCCAGGCCAGGGCGATGACTGGATGACGGCTCGGGCAGAGGGCCCGAGGATGCGTCGAGGACGTCCGACCTCGACGCATGCCTCCTCAAGCAGCATGGATGCGAGCAGCAAGACGTCCTTCCCACGGTTCCGAAGCGGGGGCACATCGATGCGAGCTGCGGCCAAGCGGAAGCGCAGGTCGGCCCGAAACCGCCCCGCTTCGACCTCCGCCACCAGATCCCGCGAGGTGGCTGCGATGACCCGGATGTCCACCCGCTGGCGTGCGACAGCGCCCACGCGCTGCACGGTGCCGTCCGCAAGCGTTCGAAGAAGCGCGGCCTGGGTCGGGCCCGGCAGGTCGCCCACTTCATCCAGGAACAGCGTACCGCCCTGTGCCGCCTGGACGACGCCATCCCGTGCACGGGTGGCGCCGGTGAACGCGCCCCGGACATGCCCGAACAACTCCGCTTTCGCGAGCCCGACTGGCAAGGCTGCGCAATCGACGGCAACAAAGGGGCCTCCGGCCCGGGTGGACGCAGCGTGCACCGCCCGGGCGACCCGTTCCTTTCCGGTTCCGCTTTCTCCGTTGACCAGCAGCGTCATCCCGGTCGGAGCGAGACGCTCGATGGCGTCGCGCAACGCCATGATGCTCGGACTCTGCCCATCGACCCCCGTTGCACTCACCCGACGAGTCCGGACGCGATGCGTCCCCACGCCGCAAGGTCCAGGGTGGATGGCCGGGCGCCGTCATCCACGGAGGCGGCCCGGCATGCGTCCACGGCCGCGGCCCTGCCGAAGCGGTCGCCGAGCGTCCGGCGAAGGGTCTTCCGCGGGGCCTTGAAGGCGGTCCGAACCACCTGTTCGAAGAGCTCCGGGTCGACCCCCCCGGTCTCCGGCGCATTCCGCAGCGTGAGCCGGACGACCGCAGAAGCAACCTTCGGAGGGGGCAGGAACGCCCCCGGGGGCACCTTCACGACGACCCGGCCCGGGGCGCGGCTCTCGCAGTAGACGCTCAGCGAGCCGCGCTTTCGATGGCCCGCCGGAGCCACCATCCGCTCAGCGACCTCCTTCTGGAGCATGACCACCAGCTGCCGGACCCGGCCGGGGTGCCGGAGCAGTCCGGTCACCAGGGGCGTACCGACATTGTAGGGAAGATTGGCGACGCAGGACCAGTCCTCTCCCGGGAGCACCTGCGCCCAGTCCAGCGCCATGGCGTCCTTCTCGAGGAGCGTGAACCCGGACCGCCCACCCAGACGCTCCCGCAGGAATGCCGCAAGGTCGCGATCGATCTCGACAGCGAGGACCTCGCAACCGGCCTCGAGCAGACACTCGGTGAGCGCGCCGAGTCCAGGCCCGATCTCCACGACCTTGTCTCCTGGCCCGACCCCTGCCTCCGCCACGATCCGACGCAGCACCCCTTCGCTGGCGAGAAAGTGCTGACCGAAGCGCTTGCGTGCGTGGCGATGCTCGAGCTGCCGGAGGAGGTGTGCGGGATGCTCCATCAGGTTCCCGGCGCCCAGGCCGCACGAGCGGTCGTGGAGAGCGGGTCTCGTCGACCCGCCAGCAGTGCCAGTCGCCCGGCATGCGCGATCATCGCTCCATTGTCCGTGCAGCGACTTCGCGGCGGGATGAACGCACGGAGCCCCAGCTGGGAGACCCGCGCGCGCAGCGCCGCATTGGCCGCCACACCGCCGCCGATGCAGATGCGGTCCACCCCCGTCTGTTCCGCAGCGCCGCGGATGCGGTCTTCCAGGACGTCCACCACTGCAGCCTGGAACGATGCGCACACATCCACGTCCGAGGCGCGATCGGGGCGCTGCAGGTGCGTCCGAACTGCCGTCTTCAGGCCGGAGAAGCTCATGTCCAAAGGGGAGCGGGGGATCTGGAGGCGGCGTCGGCTCACCCGGGCCCGATCCCCAGGACGCGGGCGTGGGAACGCGACCGCGGTCGGGTCGCCTTGCGCCGCAAGTCGGTCCACGACCGGCCCGCCGGGGTACCCGAGCCCCAGCATCCGCGCCACCTTGTCGTAGGCCTCCCCTGCGGCATCATCGATGGTCTGACCGATGACCTCGTATCGGCCCAGACCGCGTGCCAGGTAGAGCGTCGTGTGCCCACCGGAGACGACCATGCTGAGGAAGGGCCAGGCGGGTGCTGGTTCTTCCAGAAGCGGAGCGAGCAGGTGTGCCTCGAGGTGGTTCACACCGATGAACG
>JAYYRS010000559.1:0-8887 GCA_036126975.1 Myxococcota bacterium | reverse complement strand
GCCGTCCATCGGGTACTCCGGCACGTGTGTCCTGGTCGACGGAGGTGAACGCTTCACCTGCAACGGGGGCACCGACATGGCCACGGCTTCCACGACGCTGGACGGACGGTTCGAGGAGGACGGGCAGGTCCTGGGTGGATGGGCACTCGTGATGCCGGACGACTACGCGAAGCCGGGGTGTCGGATGGCGGGGGTGTACCGAGCCTCGATGCCAGGGTCCTGAACGGGACGCCCGCGTCTGGAGGCCGGTCGGCCTCAGCGCAGGACCGGCCGCATTCGCCGAGGCGGGAGGAGCGTGACCCGTTCCCGGAGGCTTGGGGGAAGGCGTCGAGCCAGGATCTCCTCCGCCTCCTGCTGCCGGTAGCGGGCCGACATGTGGGTGAACAGGATGTGCTCATTGGCGAAGATGTCCGCTCGGGCGACGACCTCGTCCAGGTGGATGTGGCCCTTGTCCCGTGCGGCCGCGACGCTCACACGGTCGTCGAGGAAGGTGACCTCCATGATCAGCAGGCGCGCTGTCCGGAGGCTCTCCTCGCGCTCGATGGCTTCGACCAGCGTGTCCCCCGTGAAGGCGACCTCGCACGTCTCCTTGCGTACTTCGACGTCTTCGCCGCGCGCCCGGGCGGCCGCGATCTCGCGGCCGGACGCGCCGAGCCAGGCGGGTGCGAGCTTCTTCTTGTGGCTCCAGATCGACCAGCTCAGACACGGCACACGGTGAAGGCTGCGGGCAGCACGACCAACACGGCCGCGGCCAAGGGGCACCTCGGTGCCTGGTGATGCGGGAATGACCGTGCAGGGAAGCGCAGAGCCATCGAGTCTGCGCCAGACGGAGAGCAGTTCATGGAACGCATCCACCCGCTCGGCTGGCACTGCGTAGGTAGGGGGAGCCATGCCCATCAGCGAGCGGGTCGCGCAGTGGGCCGCGACGGCTCCCATGTGGTCGATGTGGCTGTGCGTGAACAGCACATGCGTCCGTGCGACGGCGCGCGGAGGACACACGCCCATGTCGAAGGCCACGTCGAGCCCCGGGAGCTGGATGCACGTCTCCAGTCCCCCCACGGAGACCGCGTCGACTGCGATGCCGGACAGCGTCAGCATTTCCCAGGCGTATCGCGGCGCGCAGGTCCGGTCCTTGCACCCCTTTGGCAATCGTCCGACCCGAACCCTCTATGCTTCCGGGGTCGGAGGTTTCCATGCTGACCCGAATCGCCCCGTTCCTGTTCCTGCTCCCTGCAGCCTGTTCCCCCGTGATCGCCGACACCGACGCCGATGCCAAGGGGGAGGAGAATGGTGTTGATGTCGGCGAAGAGGATGACGCAGCCGACGAAGATTCGGCGGAGTCCGAGCCTGGGCCCGACCCGGGCCCGAGCCCGGCGGACTGGGCGGGGGACTGGACGGCCTTCGTGGAGCTCGAGGCAGACGCGGGAGGCGACTGGGGTAGTGAGGACCTCAGCTGCGAAGGCACGTTGAACGCGTACTTCGACGAGGACGGTACGGTCAGCGGGGACGGCATCTGCTCCGTGGGTGGTTGGGCGGAGGCAGTGCTCGGCTTCGACGGCCAGGTCGACGAAGACGGAAACCTCGAGGGAGTCCTGATGTTCTCTCAGGAGTGGCTCGGTGATGCCGAACTGGACGTTGATGGCCGCGCAGAAGACGACACCGAGATCGACTCTGCGGTGGAAGGCTCCCTGGTGATTGGGGACTGGGGATATGAGATCCCGGTCTACGGAGACATGGTCCTCGAGCGCGAGTAGCCGGTCGGGTGGAGACTCCCTGCGGCACCGGGGGCATCGCGGGGTAGGCTGCGATCCCTGGAGGCCCCGTGCAGCCTGACGCCGTGCTTGATGCCTGGATCGCCGCGCCTGACCCGACCCTTCTCAGCCCCGCTGCGCTGCGGCTGGCACGGCGGGTTCCCCGCGTCGCGCCCTCGCTGGACGCCGTGCTGACCGATCCACTGGAGCGCGCACTCGCCGGGCTCGGACCGGTCCCGGAGGTGGACGGATCCGACCTCCAGCAGGCCGTGCTCGCAGGGCAGGCACGGGTGGATCGCGGTGAACGGCTGGATCCGCTCGTCATGGCGGCGCTGGAGCAGTCCGCCCAGGGGGATCCCCAATGGTGGGTGCCGGCCGCCCGGCTGCACGTCCTCAGCTCGGAGGCCCGGGAACGGCAGGCGCGCATGGCCCTCTCGGAGGGTGATCTCCCCTATGTGTTCCCGGGTGAACTCCATCCGATGATGGTCGATGCGCTTGCGGTCGGAGATCGCGTCCTCACAGCCCTTCATGTGGACTGGATGCGCAAGCTGACGGGCTGGATCTCGGATGCCCTCGTGCTCGATCTCCGCCAGCGCGGATTGTGGTTCTGGCCCCAGCTGCGCTTCCTCTCGGAGCGCAAGATCATCCGTCCCATGAAGAAGCAGCAGCGGCTCCGTCGCGGACAGCCCGGCAGCCGGGGCCTGGCGGCAGGCTACCTGTACAAGGTGGGTGGAGACTGGCGAACCGCGTGCGCCGCGCTTGAAGGCGCCGACGCTCTCCACGCCGCGCTCGCGGTCGCGAGTGATCGTCCCGACTGAGCGCGCCGGGCGAGCGGGATGCCTCGCTGGAGTCTGCGGCCAGGTGGCAGCGTGGTGGTGCGCCGCGACGCGGTGGGGCGTGAAGTGATAGCGTCGCGCGTCTTTTCGGAGATCCCATGGCGACCCCGACCTCGAATGCTCCCCAGCTCGACCTGTCCACGCAGGCCGAGTTCGCAGGCCATCCCACCGGCCTGTTCATGCTCTTCTTCGCGGAGATGTGGGAGCGCTTCTCCTACTACGGCATGCGCGCGTTGCTCGTGCTGTACATCATCAAGGGTTTCCTCTCCCGCAGCGACGGGGATGCCTACGCCATCTACGGCGCCTACGCGGGGATGGTCTACGCCACGCCGTTCATCGGCGGGCTCCTCGCGGACAAGGTCCTGGGGTCGCGGCGGGCCGTGATCCTGGGTGGGGTCCTGATGGCGGCCGGCCACCTGCTGATGACCATCGAGTCGGAGATCCCGTTCTTCGGTGCCCTGGCGCTGCTGATCGTTGGAAACGGTTTCTTCAAGCCGAACATCTCGACCATCGTCGGGTCGCTGTACCCGGATGACTCTCCCCGCAAGGACGCTGGATTCACGATCTTCTACATCGGGATCAACCTGGGCGCGGCCGCGGCACCGCTCATCTGCGGGTATGTCGGCGAGACCTATGGTTGGCACTACGGCTTCGGCCTCGCCACGATCGGCATGCTTGTCGGTCTCGCGGTCTTCGTGATGCCCTCCCGGCTCACCCGCGTCGTCATCCTGCTGACGGCTCTCCTGTCTGGCGCGGGGATGATCTACACGCAGCTCGACAAGTCGATCTACGAGCTGGGCGCAATGGGGTTCGTGGCGCTGTTTCTCATGGCTGCAGGCGTGGTCGCATTTCTCGCCATCGGCAAGGGTGGCCTGCCCGAGGGGGCCGGTGAGCCGGCCGACCCCGAGGCGCCGCATCGCAAGATCATGGGCATCCAGGCCCAGCACCTCATCTACGGCTGTTCCTTCCTGGTCGTGCCGGTCATCGCTGGCCTGATGCTCATGGATGGGCAGCTCGGCAAGATGGCCACGGTGCCAGGGCTGGGCATCGAACTCCGGCTGATCGGAATCGTGATGCTGGTGGTCGGCGGACTCGGTTTCGGCGCCATCGTCTGGGAGACCCTGAAGGCGACCCGGATCGAGGCGCAGCGGATGGTCGTGGTGATGGTGCTGATGTTCTTCAGCATGCTGTTCTGGGCATTCTTCGAACAGGCCGGCAGTTCCATCAATCTGTTCACCGATCGCAACGTCGACCGGGTCTTCGAGACGGAGGTCGTGACCGCGGAGCAGGTGGGTCGGACCATCTCCGTCGACGTCACCCAGGAACTCAACGGGCGCACCATGGGGGACAAGACGATCACCATGGCGGACATCGACGGCTGGAAGGAAGCCAAGACGACAACGGTGGACTGGCCGGTGTCCGAGGACGACGTCGGCATGGGCACCCGGGGCTCGGAGGTCGCCACAAGCGCCTTCCAGGCGGCAAATCCTGTCTACATCATGATCTTCGGGCTGGTCTTCTCGGCGCTGTGGACGCTGCTGGGCAAGCGAGGGCTCGAGCCCAGCACGCCGGTGAAGTTTGCCCTTGGCATCGGCCAGCTGGCTGCGGGTTTCGGTGCCCTCTGGTACGGCGCGGCGGCCTGCAATGAGTTCGGGATCGTCGGCATGTCGTACCTGATGATCGCGTACCTGCTGATCACGACGGGGGAGCTGTGTCTGTCCCCCGTGGGCTTGTCCATGGTCACCAAGCTGTCGCCGAAGCGGATCGTGAGCATGGTCATGGGCGCCTGGTTCCTCGCCACCGCCTTCTCGAACTACCTGTCCGCCATCATCGCCCAGTTCACGGGGGTCGGGCATGGGGGCGGGGAGTCGGACGTCCTGCCTCCTCCCATCGAGACGGTGGGGGTCTATGGCGAGGTGTTCGGCATCATCGCGGTCACGGCGGGCGTGTCGGCGGTGATCGTCCTCGTCTTGTCCCCCTTCTTGACCAAGTGGATGCACGAGGGGGAGTCGGATGCCGAGGCGTCGGCGGGCTGAACGGCCCGTTGGTCGATCCGAAAAACCCACTCCTGGTCGGCAGTCAAGGGGATCCCCCATGGGAGGTCGTTGGGCACGGGTGCGTCGGCTGATGCGATTTCCTGAAAAAAATCCGCCCCATTTCCGCGGTCGCAGCGTTCCCCCCGTGCATCAACCGACAACAAAGGGGGGATTGATGCGCACCAACCGACTGGCCCTGATTCCACTGCTCGCCGGCCTGTTCATCCTGCCGGGCTGTTTCGATGAGCTCGAGGGTCTCCTGGAGAAGGGAGACGAGGACTACGAGGACTCCGAGGAGCACGAAGACTTCGAGGATGATGAAGAGGAGGCTGAAGAGGAGTTCTGCGAGGATGTCCTGGACGCCATCTTCGAGGAGGTCGAGGAGGCCGTTGAAGACAAGGAGGTCCTCTGGGAGGCGCTCGTGTCGGGTGACGCGGCATCCGTACAGGCGCTGCTCGAGGAGGCGGGCGTCGAGGTCGACGAAGAGACCGTCGAGGCTGCCATCGAGTGTCTCGACGAGGAAGGCGAGCACGAAGAAGACGAGGAGGAGGACGAGGACTACGAGGGCGAGGAAGGCGAAGAGGACTGAGTCGCCTCGGGGCGACCCGGACCCGCAGGACCGGGCCGCCCCTCACCTTCTGTGCGAACCTCGGCCCCGACCCAGGAGTACCCACGCATGAAAGCGCGATGGCTGGCCCTGCTTCTCCTGCCTGGATGCGGCGACAGCCTGCTGTCCGGCATTGCGCTGGAGGACGCTCTTGGCGTTGACCGGCTGCCGGCGGAGGCCGCATGGATGCGTGCGTGGGTGGACGAGGGAGGAGAGGGCGTCCTGTTGAGCTGCCGGCTCGAGGATGTCCGTCCGCTCGACCCGGACAGGGATGAGGATGACGAGTCGGACGAGGTGCTCTTTGGTCGGGTCGAGCTCCCCGCACCGGAGATCGGCGATCCCGTCATGTGGACGGAGGTCGACGACTATGGATACGCGGTGGCCTTGTTCCTGCTGGTGGACGTGAAGCGCCTCGACCTCGGCGGTGTCGTCGCTGCGCTTGAGGAGGAGGACGAGCTGGGCGCGGTCCATGGCGTCTGGGGCCTGGCCGACGCGCACGTCCGGCTTCACGGATTCGGCGACATGGATGCGCTGGGTGATGCGCTGGTCGCCGGCCAGACGCCCCCCGAGCTCGACGATGGCCAGGCCTGGATGGGCTACGCGCCGCGGGTGGTCGACGCGACCGGCTCGTTTGCGGGCGCCCTCACCGCACTGGATGAAGACGAGTCGAGGGTGCTCAATGAGGACGGACTCACCGTGCGGAACCTCGCGAGCCTCGACGAGGCGACCCTGCGTCTGCTGTCGGGCAGCCCGTTTGGTGGGCTCCGCCTCGCCGCGGACTGCGATGAGGAGCGCCGATGACCGAGGTCGAGTTCCAGGAGCTGTACCGCACCCTCGGCCCGCCCGTTCGGGCCCGCTGCCGCGCGATCTGCGGCAACCACGCAGATGCGGATGAGGCCCTGCAGGAGACGTTCCTGCGTGCGTGGCGGTCGCGCGTCCGATTCGATGGGCGGCACCCCGTCGCGTGGCTGATGACCATCGCCCGGAACACCAGCCTGGACGTCATCCGACGCCGCCGTCCCTGGCGAGACGATCCGGCGGTCTGGCTGAAGCTCCCGGCGCCTTCGGGAGGGGGCTCGGGGGTGGCACTCGATGTGGCACGGCTTCTGGACGGGCTGCCAGCCCAGGATGCCGCCAGGCTGCGGCTGCGCCACGCGGAAGGCTGGCGCATCCACGAGATTGCGGAACACTTCGACACGTCCCAGCGGACCGTGCGGCGCTGCCTCGAGCGGGCGACGGCCATGGCCCGCGGGCACATCACCACCGGAGGTGCCGCATGAGCGCCGTTCCCCCCCCGGACCTCCCCTCGGCCGAGGTTGATCGTCTCACCCTCGAGCGGTACGTGCTGGGCCGCCTGGGCGAGCGCGAGCGAATCGCGCTCGCCGGCATGGCGGCCGGGGATCCCGAGCTGGCAGCCCGGATCGAAAAGGTCGGATCCGAGATCAGAGAGGCGGCGGTCGGGCTTCCCCCGCTCGACCTCTCGCTGGAGCCATCGGCTGGGGCGGATCCATTGCCGCGCGCCAACCAGTCCTGGAGCCGGATGGTCGGGGCGCTGGTCGCGGTGGCGGCCGTGCTGGGACTCGTCCTGCTGGTCCCCGGGGAGGATCCGTCCGCAGCGTCTGGTGTGGTGTTTCGGGGGACCTTCGACCTCGACGTCGTTCGGATTCGTCACGGCGAGGCCCAGCCCCAGGGCGTCCTGGTGGAGGCGCGGAGGGGAGACCGCCTGCAGTACCAGCTGACCCCCGGCGCGGATGGCTGGTTGACGGTCGCGGACGTGCAGGATGATGGTGCGGTCACGCTCTGGCTGCCTCCTCGGGAGGTCCGCGCCGGCGAGCGGGTCGAGGGTGCCGTCGCGCTGGATGGCTACATGGGCAAGGAGCGGGTGTACTTCGTGCTCGCAGAAGCGCCCATCGAGGCTGCCATGGTCGAACAGTCCGTGCGAAGCGTCTTCCAGCAACCGCTGGCCGACCTTGATGCCTTGCCGGGTATCGCTGCTGCGCAGCGCTCGCTGCTCATCGTGAAGACGGACTGAGCATGCATGCCCTCCTGCTGGCCCTGCTCCTCCTTGCCTGGGCACCGATGGCTCGAGCCGGGACCGTCCGCGTGGGGATCTTCGTCGGAAACGACATCGGGTTCGGCGAGGATGAGCCGCTTGCCCACGCGGAGCGCGAGGCTCGCGACATGGCCGAGGTCTTCCAGGAGATGGGAGACCTCGAGCGGGAGCGTACGGTCCTGCTGACGGGGCGGAAGGCGCCGGAGGTGCGGCAGGCGTTGTTTGGGGCCGAGGCCCAGATCCGGGAGATGTCTGCCCGGGGCGATGACGTCCAGGTCGTCTTCTACTACTCCGGGCACGCGAGCCGGGAGGGGCTGCATCTGCAGGGCTCTCTGCTGCCGATGGCCGCGGTCCGCAGGTGGCTGGAGGCATCGAGCGCGCGTGTGCGGGTCGCCTTCATCGATGCATGCGAGAGCGGCACGCTCGCGCGGACCCGCGGCGGTTCCCCGATCGATGTGATCGACGTCGCGGTGGACGACGCCCTGACGTCCAGGGGGCTTGCCGTGATCACCTCCACCGGTCCGCTCTCCGTGGCGCGAGAATCCGATGCGCTGGGGGGCGCCGTATTCAGCCGTGCCTTGTTGACGGGCCTTCGGGGGTCTGCAGACCTCGACGCAGATGGCCGCATCACCCTGGATGAAGCCTATCGGCACGCCTTCGAGGGCACGGTCGCGACCAGCTTTGCGGGCTCTGCAGGGGTACAGCGCCCCGAGTATCGATTCGAGCTGTCAGGGGTGGGCGACGTGGTGCTCACCCGCATCCCCAGCCGCGCTGCCGGTCTGTTGCTGCCCGAAGAACTGGAAGGCACCTACACGGTCGTCAGCGTCGGGTCGGGGCAGGTGGTCGCCCGGGTGGAGAAGAACCCAGGCGAAGCCCGCCGTCTCGCGCTGCCACCCGGCCGGTATCTCGTCCGGAAGGTTCGCCGGGAAGACGTCCTCCTCAGCGAGGTCGACCTCGTCTGGGGGGGAGATCGGATGGTCGATGACAGACAGATGACGTCCGTGGAGCTCGGTGACCCGCTGGCCCGGGGTGGCTGGACCGACCGGCCCGTCCGGGTGTCGCTGCGGGGCACGGGGGGCACGCGTTGGATCCTGGGCAACCCGGGCAGCGTCGGGGGCGAGGCGGCAGTCCGCTGGCGCCTCGCGCCGCGGCTGCGTCTGGACACGATCGGCGGTTTCGCCCGGGGGGAGCGCGAGGAGTGGGAGGGCGTCGTGAAGCTCAGTTCCATCCGCGTCGGCGCGGGTCTGGCCGGCGAATGGAACCGGGAGCGGATGGACCTCTCGGTCGGCGCAGGCATCCAGGGTATCGCCGTGCAGCAGGCGATCGAGGTGCTCCTCTATGACGACGAGGAGGAGCCGATCTCCGAGGCGAATCTCGAGGCATGGCAGCGGATTCCCGGTGGGTATGCCCAGGCGGGCATGCATGTGCCGGTCGGACCCTGGGCGGGGATCGAGGCGGGGGCACGGGCGAACCTCTACCGTGGCCTGATCGACGACCAAGGAAGGTTTCTCATCGAGGGCCAGGGGTTCTTGGGTCTGACGTTCGGTCTCGGGGGACGGACGGTCGGACGGGCGCGTCGGCGGTAGTCGATCCGGCGGCAGCTA
>JAYYRS010000558.1:0-2860 GCA_036126975.1 Myxococcota bacterium | reverse complement strand
CAGTACCCGCTCCGCCACGAAGGTCATTCCCGAGGCACGGCTCTCCATGTCCGACGCGAGCGCCGAGTCGCCGAGGAGCGCAGACACCTGCCCGAGTCCCAGGCGCCGTGCGAGGTCCATGCTGAAGAACCGGTCCTGTGCCTGCACGAATCCGAAGACCCGCGCGAGGTCGACGCGGTCATGGGCATAGATGTGGGGAACACCGCCCTCCACGCGCACCACCTGGGCGGGACACTGCAACCCCGCCAGGGTTCGGCTGCCGGTCTCGGTGACGTCCGATACGGATGCACCCGGCGTCGTCTCGCCAGCGGAGTCAGCGGCCTTGGTCGAGGCCTGGCATGCAGAGAGCAGGGCGGGTGTGAGCAGCGCAGTCAGTCGCAGGGCGCGGGTCATGGAATCTCCGGGGGAGCGTCCGACGAAGGTTAATGCGCCCACCCGCGCACCGCTGTCAGCGACTGCCCGCGCCTCCAGGCCCCTCCAGGAACTCGTCGTCGAGGTCGGGCGCTGGCGGCTCCGTTGCCGTCTCGGGGGCGGGCGCCTGCGCTGGGTCGGCAGGTTGCGCCGGGATGCGAGGACCGGCATCGAGCTTCGGCCGGAAGTCCAGCTCGATTCCGCGCCGTGGCGGTGTCCTGCCATCCGTACCGAACCGGACACTCGCCCTGGAACCCGATGTGGTCCGCACCTCGGTGCTCCCTACCGGCACGACCTTCTCGCCGCTTCGGGTCTCTTCGATCGCGAAGAGGAATGGCTGGATGAGGACCTCGTCCGTCTGGGGCTTCGCGCTGACCTTGAGGTTGAGCTTGAAGCGACGCCCCTCGCTGTCGACGAGTTCGACGGGAGGCACAGGCGTACCGAGGATGTCCAGGTAGATCATCCGCCCCTGGGTTGCCTCGTCCGGGAATGTGGACCAGCGGAAATCGAGCTCCGCAGACCCGGGCGGTGCCCCGTGCGCCACCGGTGAACCGACGGCCAGGAACGCAGCGAGAATCACACCATTCATGCCTCCGTCGTATCCCCCGGGCTCGTGCTTCGCGAGCGGGTTGCGTCCGGACGCCGCGCGCGGCACCTTGGCGACATGACACCCGCCCTCGCCGTGCCTGGCCGCGACACCGCTCTCGACGCGACCCGATCGGTCGCCATCTGGCTGATGGTGACCTGCCACGTGTCCCGGCTCATTGCAAAGAAGGCCCGCCCGGAGTGGATGAAGTTCGGGATGCTGATCGAGCCGCTCTGTCAGGCACTGTTCATGAGCATGGTGGGGGTCAGTCTCGTGTACTCCCTTCGCATCGCGACCCACCGCGGCCACGCAGGGTGGGCCCGACGACAGCTCCGCCGCGCCGGAGAGCTCTGGCTCATCGGTTTCGTCCTCTTCTTCGCACAGCGAGGCTGGCAGTGGCCATGGACGATCGCCGCGCACGGCATCCTGGAGGCCATCGCCGAGGCCATGCTCCTGTTCCTGCCAGTGGTGCTCCTGGGGCGCAGCCGCCCGTTGCGCGGCGCCCTGGTTGCGGGGGCCCTCACCGCAGTCATGATGGCCACGGACTTGGCCCTCGACGCCCAGGACGTACGGATCCTCGTGTTCAACGCGGGGAACGGCTGCATCATCCCCTACGCCATCCCGACCGGCTTTGGTGTCGTCGCCGCGTATTCGCTGCTGGATGGTGGCACGAAGGCGAAAGCCGGCCTTCTTCTCTTTGCCGGCCTGTGCGCCGCCTTCACGCTCTCGCAGGCTGGTTTCGAAGATGCCTTCGGCAAGCCGTTCGGACGGGTCAGCACTCCCGCGAACTACCTCATCGCGGGGGATGGTTTCACCCAGACCTGGAAGCTCCTGACCGACCAACCGCTCAAGCCATACGAAGCCTCGTACTACAACTTCCGCCCGGCTCTCGTCCCGCTGCTCTTTGCGCTGTGTACGGCGATCTACGGCTTTTTTGCCCTGTTGCGACCCCTGACCGAACGACTCCGCCCGCTGTGGGTCGTGGGCCGACACAGCCTCGGCGTCTACGTCCTGCACCTCGTGCTCGTGGCCGTCCCGGTCGTGGTCACCGGCGAGAACCGTGCGCTGCCGGAGCCATGGAAGGTCAACACCGGCTTCGTCGTCATCCTCGCTGCCTGCTACGCCTACGCGTTCTGGAAGGACCGGCGTGCCCGACCGCGTCGCGTCGATGGTGCGCAGGGCTGACCCTGTGACGACTCAATGCCCGGCCGCGTCGCCCCACAGCTCCGCGAGGCGCCGGTCCCGCCCACAGCCCGATCGGTACCGGGCGTAGTGGTCCGGATTCTTCGTGTAGAAGTCCTGGTGGTACTCCTCCGCGATCCAGAAGGGAGCAGCAGGGAGGATCTCCGTCACGATCGTCTTGCCCAGGGTTTTCTGCGCAGCATCGCGGCTGGTTCGCGCGAGCTCGACCTCGACAGGATCGGAGGTGAAGATGCCGGTCCGGTACTGGTCTCCCTTGTCGCAGAACTGCCCGTTGGACTGGGTCGGGTCGACGTTGTGCCAGAACACCTCGAGCAGACGCTCGTAGCTCACCAGCCCGGGGTCGTAGACAACACGCAGGGCCTCGTAGTGCTGCGTCTGATGCATCGACACCTGACGGTACGACGGCCCTGGGATGCGGCCACCCGTGTAGCCGGACGTGGTGGACACCACCCCGGCGAGCTTGTCGAAGGGCTTCTCCATGCACCAGAAGCATCCTCCTGCGAAGACTGCGGCCCGCTGTCCCTTGAGAGGAGGCGGTGCCTCGATCGTCTGCGGCGTGTGCGTCGCGGGATCGACGGTTCCTCCTGCACAGGCGACCGCACCGCCCAGCAGGGCGGCGGTCAGGGCGACGACGCGAGGGACTGCACGCAACATGTGGGC
>JAYYRS010000557.1:0-3759 GCA_036126975.1 Myxococcota bacterium | reverse complement strand
GGTCGCCGCCGCCGGAACGGTCGGATGGCTGGTTCTGGGTCGGCGGCGGGTCCAGGCCGCATGGCTGCTGGCCTCGGTGGTCGGAGGCGGCGTGGCCCTCTCGCTCTCCGACAAGGGACAGGACACCTATGCGGTCGGCCTCCTGCCTGCGATGGCCGTTCTCGGGGGTGCTGGTCTGTGGCGGCTCCCAGGTCCCGCCCGGTGGCTCGCCGTTCCTGGCGTAGGGCTCGCGGTCGCAGCTGGGCTGTTCCAGTCCCACATGGACCATCCCGCATTCGAGGAGACACGCTGCAGGCCCGACGTGGCGACCTACATCGCCGTCGATCCCGGCCGCTGCGACCCGAGCAGCGCCTCTCCACCCGCCGTCTACCACTGGTTCCGGGAGTGGCGACGCGAGCCGACGCCCCAGGAGCACGCCCGCTACGCCATCGGTCGATGGATCCGGGACGAGGAGGGACGGCGCTGGCTCGACGGCATCGCGCCCGGGTCCCTGGTGCTGCTTCAGCGACCCCAGGGGCCCGGCGGTGGCGCCGATGTGCTGTTGTTGTTGCTACAGAGCATCCGGCCGGACGTGTATGTCCACACCGTCAGAGGCATGCAGCTGGATGGCCTCACCAAGGAGCTTCTTCAGAGCCACGATGACGCGTGGGTGATGACTTTCGTCCGAAACATGCTTCGTTCTGGTGGCATCCCGCAGGATCCGATGGGCTCCCTCGAGCCGCTCACGGCCACGTACCGCTGGCGACATGTCCACATCTACCGGCGGGATGGTGCCCTCGACGACGTGGATCCGGGATCCGGCAGGTGATACCCTGGGCTCCCCCGCGATCCGCTGCTCATGCGGATCCACGCCCACGGCAAGCCGATGTCCGCCAACTCCGCACTCTTTCCGCATCAGAAGCTCGACTGGCTCGTGAACAAGCTCGAGGAGAAGGTTCGCGACCTCCCCGACGATCCAGCCGCCAGGGTCGATCTCGCACGAGCCGTCCTCGGTCGGGGCCTCTACCACGGCGGCGGTGAGCGGGACTGCAACGCGGCCTTGACCGTGGCACGGAAGTGCCTGACAGAAGATCCCGCAAACCCGGAGGCACTGGTCCTCGCGGGGCTCGCGCTGCTGGGCATGGACCGGAACACCGCCGCCAGCCGCTACCTCGACCAGGCCGTGCGGATCGACGGCGAGCGCGCGGACCTCCGCCTGGCCATGGGCCTGATGCTGCGCGCACAGAATGACGATGGTGCGGCGATCCGGCAGCTCGAGACGGCCTGCCGGCTCGCACCCGACGCGTGGGAAACCCATCTCGAACTCGGTCGGACGCTGCTCGAACTGGCCCGCCGACAGGACGAAGCCCGGCGGCTCGTCGAGCGCGCCCAGTTCCATCTCGTCCAGGCCCTTCGACGCGGTCCGTCGCCCGACCAGCTCGCTCCACTCCTCAAGGAACTCGGCGTCACCTGCCTGATGACGCGCCGATTCCGGGAAGCCGAGAAGTTCTTCATCCGGCTCCGCGAACACGAGAAGCACGCAAACACCGCGCGCTACTTCCTTGGACTCGTCGCCTACGAGCTTGGGAAGTACAACAACGCCGTCCAGCACTTCCGCGGCTACCTCCGCTCCAAGCCGGACGATGCGCGGGTTCTCGCACGCGTCGCGATGGCGTGGTTCCACCTCGGCGAGTTCCCCCGCGCCCGGGAGGCCTGCAACCAGGCCCTCCTCGTCGACCCCACCAACGTAGAAGCCCGACACGCGCTCGGATGCACACTGCTGGAAGAGGGGGAGCCGAACGAGGCCCTCCGTGTCTTCCGCGAGGCGCTCAAGGAACGTCCGGACCACATGCCGACCTACATCGAGCTGGCCAGGACGCGCCGCCTCGGCGGAGACCTCCGGTGGCTCGAGCAGGCCCTCGAGGCGGAGGTCCGGGGCTACGACCGTCTGTCACCCGGCGCGATGAGCGATGCGCGCACCGTGTCTCGGTCCCGCGTCGCGGCGGTCCTGTTGGAGCTGGCACATGTCGGACCCGAAGCCGCCCAGGCCGTTCTCCACAGCATCCATCTCACCCAGAACGAAGCCCTCCGATTCCAGCTGTGGGAGGCCGCATGCGAGATGGCCCTGCGGGCGGTCGCCGACCACGCGTGCGAGCGGCTGCGTGAACCCGGCGTCCACTACGGACCCGGACTGGGCGGCGTCGCGCTCTCGGCCGCCGAGGCGGTGCCAGAGCAGTACTTGACGACCGGCCTGGGAATCGACGAGACGGACCTCAAGCGGGCGACGGTCGATCGGCATGGGCCTGCGCATGACGTCCAGGGACATCGGAAGAACCTTGACAAGGAGCGGCAGCGCGCACGTGCACACCAGGCACTTCTGCTGCTCAGCATCGGCGTCCGTCGCAGCGCAGCCGGAAAGGAACTGCTTCGTCAGTGGGCAGACACCGCAGACGCGGATCTCGCACTTGCCGCGAACGCCGCCTTGGCGATGTACGGCGACCCTGCTGGAGCGCGAGCCCTCCAGGAGCGGGCGGTCGAGAAGGGCGCCATGCCCGTGGTGGAACAGCTGCTCGCAGAAGTCACCCCGCCTTCCGGACCGCGGATCGCCCAGAAGGTGGAGGGTCGCTCCACCCTGCGATGCTCCACCTGCGGCCGTGGCCAGACAGAGGTGAGTCACATGATCGCAGGGGGAGACACCGTCATCTGCGACCGCTGCGTGGTCCACATCACGCAGAATCGCGCGACGCTCTCCGCGCCGGACCAGGCCGCGTGCAGCCTCTGCGGCCGGTCGCACTTCGAGAGTGCCGGGCTGTACCGATACAACAACATCGAGATCTGCAACCACTGCATCCAGCAGAGCCTCGGCCTCACCGAGCGGGAGGAGGTCGACTCGTTCCTCGCGGCCTGGTAGCGCACCGCGCGGCGCCATCCTCGGCCTTTCCTGTTCCGAGCGGCGGCGGTAGGCTGGCCAGACGGAGGCCTCATGGGCGTGGACGGCGTCAGCGGCATCGCCAGTGGTTTCGGCGCGTCGATCAACGTGAAGCCGGTCAGCCCCAGCACAAGCGGCGAGATCGACCTCAACCGGACACGATACGGCAGCAGCGACGGACGCCTCAGCGCGACCCAGCGGCGGGGGATGGTCGCCTGGCTGACCCAGTCTCGCTCGCTGCACGCCAAGCTTGGCGATGCCATCAGCCTCGTCCAGAGCAGCACCTTCGGGCTCCGGGAGAAGGAGACCGGCGGCACGGTGGAGACCGGCGATCTGGACTTGAGTTCCGCCGATGCCGCCGCGACCCTCGACTCCGTCTCCCTGTTCTCGTCTGTCACCAGTGGCACCCTCACGATCGGCGGCGAGGCCATCGCGATCGATACATCAGCGATGAGCTTCAACGACCTCGTCGATGCAATCGGCGACACCGACGCCGCGAAGGCGAGCTACGACGGCGATGGCATGAAGATCGTCGCCGAATCGGGAGACCTGACCATCGACGCCGATGACACCGGGGTGCTCTCCGCCCTGGGCCTGACGACCGGGACGACCGAGTCCACGACGCGCATGACGGGACGCCGATCAAACGACAGCCTCATCAAGCTCGTCGAAGAGATCGCGGATCTATCGAGTGAACTGTTCCGGCGGCAGGACGGAGACATCGGGGCACGGTCTCCGCTCGCGGCCCTGCGAGGGCGGCTGAAGACAGCCATGCTCACGAGCTTCGACAGCGACGCCACCGATGATGACGGCGACGCACGATCCAATGACATGGGGTTCGCGATCGACCT
>JAYYRS010000556.1:0-2990 GCA_036126975.1 Myxococcota bacterium | reverse complement strand
CCGCGGCGCCCAGGCTGGACCTCCCGCTCGTTCTCGTGGGCGGCAGTCCGTCGGACCTCGACGCCCCTCCCCCTGCCTGCGTCACCATCCAGGCGCCCGTTCCCTTTCCGGACGTCCCCGACCTGCTGGCCCGGAGCGCGGTGCTGTTGCTGCCGCTTGCCGACAACCGATTCGGGCGCATGATGACCAACCCACTCAAGCTGTGGGACTACCTCGCCACCGCTGTCCCGATCGTCGCGCCCGCCCTGCCGACGATCGAGGAGGTTGCGGCAGCCACCGCCGCACCGCTGTTCCGATACGTGCCCGGCGATGCCGGAAGCCTCGTCGCAGCCGTCGCAGCCGCCCGGCGCGCGGCCCCACGGACACCGTTCCTCCGAACGTGGCAGGACCGCGCCGCAGAGCTCGAGGCCGCCTTCCCATGACGCCTCTCCATGTGCTCTATCTGCTGCGCTACTACCCGACCCTCACGGAGACGTTCGTCCAGGATGAGATCAAGGGAATGCTGGCTGCAGGCATCCGGGTCACGGTCGCGGCCATCGGTGCGCGGGCGGACGGCGCGCTGGCGGCCGACCTGCCGGCGGCGCCCGTCCTGACCGTTCCGCGGCGCCCGCTGGCCGGTCGGCTGCGGTCACCCACTGCCGGCATGCGATGGCTGGCGGCAGTCCAGCGAAGGAAGGATGCGTCGCGCCTTCCGTGGCTCGCCGCCCGACTCGGCGACGTCGACCGCATCCATGTGCACTTCGCGGGCGAGGCCGCCGAGTGGGCCTGCGCCCTGCGACGGGACGGCGGGCCGCCCTACACGGTCACCGTGCATGCGTCGGACCTCTTCAAGCCGAGGCCTTCTCTCGACACCGTCCTCGCAGAAGCCGAAACGGTCTACACCGTGGCATGCCACCACCAGGCGCGACTTGCCGAGCGGGGCCACGCCACACAGCTGGTGCGCTGCGGGCCCGTGCTTCGGGACTGGGTCCTGCCGCCGCCTTCGACAGGCCCGCTCCATGCCTTGTTCGTCGGGCGGGATGTCCCCAAGAAGGGACTCGACATCCTGCTTGAGGCCTGGGCCCCCTCGCGAGGTGACCACCTCCACATCGTGAGCGATCGTCGGGGCTCCCCCGCCCCGACGATCTCCTGGCATGGGCTCCTCCCTCGCCTCCGCGTACGTGACGTCCTCGCGACGTGCAACGTCGCCGTCCTCCCCTGCCTCCGGGCACCCGATGGCGATCTCGACGGCGTCCCACTCGTGCTCATGGAGGCCATGGCGGCGGGCCGCCCGGTCATCAGCACCGCCGTGAGCGGGATCCCTGAGCTCATTGATGATCGCGTCGGATGGCTCGTTCCTGACTCGAACCCTCATGCCTTGGAGGCGGCGCTGGAGGCGGCGAGGGACCCCGAAGACCGCATGCGTCGCGGCGCCCGAGGACCGGCGCGGCTGGTCGAGCGGGGCTTCACGAGAACGGCCCAGGTGCGCTCACTTATCGACTCATGGGTAGATTGACACGGAATGCACACTTGCGGGTCGCCCGGGAACCGACCATAAGTCAACGTGGCACCCACCCAACCTTCATCGGAGGACCGCCCATGAAGCGTCTCCACCTCTCCCTGTTCGTTCTTCTTGCCTCGTGCGGCACCGACTACGACCTCAACCCCGAAAAGGAGGACGAGCCCGCGGGGACCGACACCGCACCGCCAGATGAGGAGGACCCCAAGGAGGAAGAGGAGGAGCCCGAGGAAGAGGAGGAGGACGACGAGGCCGACGTGGGCCAGGACCTCGCCGACCCGGTCGCGATCTGTTCGGTCGACCCGACCACCGTGCGTCCCATCATCGACAAGGCGGAATGGATCGGCACGGACTCGTACGACCCGGAGGGGGGAACGATCACCTCCTACAACTGGTCGTTGACCGCACCCTCCGGCTCGGCGGCCGCGATGCCCGGCGGGAGCGGACCCATCCGCACGAACTTCTACACGGACGTCGCCGGGACCTACACCGGTGAGTTGACGGTCACCACCCAGGACGGCCGGACATCTGCACCCTGCGTCGCCGAGCTCGAGGCCGTCCCCGTTGAGGACCTCTGGATCGAGATGTACTGGACGTACTCCGGCGACGACATGGACCTGCACCTGATCCGTCCCGGCTACACCCAGGCCGACATCACCACGTCCAACGACTGCTACTACGGCAACTGCGTCGACTACGGCTTTGGTGGTCTCGACTGGGGCGTCTTCGGAGACGCGTCGGACGACCCGGCGCTCGACCTCGACGACATCCCCGGATCCGGTCCGGAGAACATCAACGTCGGGAGCCCGGAGTCTGGCACCTTCCAGGTGTTCGTCCACGACTACCCGGGCAGCGTCTACAGCAGCGGCAACCCCGTCACGATCAACATCTACATCGGCGGCGCGCTGGTGCACTCGGACACCAAGACGATCACGACCGAGGACAGCTACACGAAGTTCGCCGACATCAGCTGGCCGTCTGGGACCATCACGGCCTACTGAACCGTCCGCCGTGTTGGATCCGCCGCGTCCTGCCGGGCGCGGCGGTGCTGCTTTCGGACTGCCGCCGGTGTGGGAGCGGAGCAGCGGTTACGGCCCCGCACATGAACTCCATGACCGGCTACGGAAGAGGCGAGGCGACCAATGGCGACCTGACGGTCGTGGTCGAACTCAAGAGCGTCAACAACCGCTTCCGCGACCTCAACGTGCGCATGCCCCGCAGCTACCTGGTGCTCGAGTCCCGGGTGCAGCAGGTCCTGCGCGATGCCCTGCAGCGCGGCAGGGTGGACGTCTTCGTTCGCCGCAGCGCGGTCGAGGGCGGGCCCTCGGTGCAGGCAGACCCGGTGCTGGCCGAGCGCTACTACAACGCGATGGCGCAGGTCGCGAAGCGCCTGGCGCGTCAGGACGAGGACATCCCGCTCGCCAGCGTGCTGGCCCAGCCCGGAGTGCTCACGGCGGCAGAGGCGGAGACGGACGCACTCGCCGAATGGACC
>JAYYRS010000555.1:0-4845 GCA_036126975.1 Myxococcota bacterium | reverse complement strand
CGGCCCCTCTGCCATCGCCTTGGCGTGGATCAGGCTGCTGAACAGGTAGCCGAACGTATAGGGGTAGTTATAGAACGGTCGCTGCAGGAAGAAGTGCAGCTTGGCGGACCAGAAGAAGCGGTTGGCGACGCCGAGCGCCGGGCCGTACCACTCGCGCTGCAGCGACTCCATCCTCTCGCTGAGGACGGCCGCGTCCAATGGCCCCCCGGCGCGGTCATCGAAGAGTGCCTGCTCGAACAGCATCCGGGTCGGGATGTTGACGAGCATGACCGCCGCTGCCTGGAGTTCGCTCTCGAGCAGCGCGAGTTCTGCTGCCTCGTCCCCCCGGGCCTGCCGGAGCGCGGCCCCCCGGACCACGGCCTCCGCAAACGTGCTGGCAGACTCTGCGAGCGTGCTGGGAACGCGGGCCCGAGCCGATGGGAGATCCCACATGACCTCGTTGTGCCACGCGTGCCCAAGTTCGTGGGCGAGCGTGATGAGGTTCGTCGTGGTGCCGGACCACGTCATGAAGATCCGGCTCTGGTGGAACTCTCGGAACGGGATGCAGAAGGCCCCCTGCCGCTTGCCGCTCCGATCCTCCGCCTCGACCCAGCTTTCCATGAAGCTCTTCTGCGCAAACTCGGCCATCTCGTTTGAGAAGGTGGCGAACTGCTCGATGATGAACTCCTGGGCCCGCCCCCATTCCCATCGCGTCCCGTCCCCGCCCATGGGGGCACGCAGGTCCCAGTAGTCGAGGGTGTCACCACCCAGGGCGCGGGCCTTCGCCCGGATGTAGCGATGCATGAGGGGCCGGGCATCGTCCCGACAGAACCCGAGCATCGAATCCAGCGTGGAGCGCTCCATGCGGTGGCCCGCGAGCGGGCTGGCGATGGGGTCCACCCCGAGACGCCCCGATACGACCAGCCGCGTCTGGGTGAGGTTGCCGAGGATGTCGGCACAGTCATCAAGCACGGGCTGCCAGGCGCCCTTCATCCCCTCGAAGGCTGCCGACCGCGCGGACGGCTCCGGGCTGTTCAGCAGGTTTGCGGCCTGTCCGACCGACATCTCCTCCCCATCCACCGTGGCCCGCAATCGGCCGGACAGGCGGTCATACAGACGACTCCACGCGCCCACGGCGGGGTCCGACAGTTCGGCGAGAAGGCCCTGCTCGCCAGACGGAAGCAGCAGGTGCCGGGACGACCGCATGTCCACGAAGTGGGGCACCTGTTCTGCAAGCGCCGGGCGGGCACAGAGGGCCGCAAATGTGTCCTCGTCGGCACGGGCAATCCGCTGCTCGGGGTTGGTCCACGCGCGGGAAATGCGCGCCCAGACGCCAGCGAGGCGGGCCGCGGCCTTGTTCCCGTCCGGGTCGGCCACGTCTTCCGAGATTCGGCAGTGTGCGTATGCGTACAGCGAGCCCGCGGTCCGCGAGAGCGCCTCGAGCGCGGGGAGCACGCTGTCCCAGTTCGGGTCCGTGGCGGGGTCCGCCAGTGCATCAGCCTCCGCAACGATGCCGGCGACCTGCGCTTCGACATCCGCCAGCTTCTCGGTCCAGGCCGAGCCCGAGAAGCCTCCCGGGAAAATGACCTCCAGGTCCCAGTTCATCGATTCCGAAACCGGCATGCATCGTCTCCTGGTCGGTGGGGGAGCCCCGCTGTGCCCCGGTCTCCTCGTACCCTGCATTTCCGCGCCCGGGCCCGAGCCTCGACGCACTCCACGCGGACCCCCGCCCCCTGCCGATGCGCCCGGCCGGACGAGCAGCACCCAGAGCCGCCTACTTGGCGGGGGCCTCTGCGGGGACGTCCGGCTTCGCGAGGCGCTCATGGAGGATCGTCGCCACGTCGATGACCTTGACGTCTTCCGTTCGCGCGGCGTTCAGCATGCGGTGGCAGCCGGGACATCCCGTCGCGATCTGCTTCTGCTGGGTCTCCGCCATGATCTGCTCGAAGCGGTTCTTGTTGACCTTTGCTGGCGAATCCCAGAGGAACCCGCCGCCGCCACCGCCACAGCAGCGGGGGATCGTCGGACTGTCTCCCGCTGTCTTGCCCGTCACTCCCGCTGCCGCGAGCAGCTCGTCGAAGACCTCCTGCTCGTCGTTGTGGATGGTCTTGCACGGATGGTGGGCCGCCATCGTCTCCTCACGCTTCTCGATCTCGAGCTGGCCGCTCTTGATCAGGTCGTTGAGGAATGAGACATGCGAGACGACATCCGTAAAGGCATTTCCCATGTGGGCGTACTGCGTCTCGATGGAGTCACGGCAGTGCGGACAGATCGTCAGGATCTTCCGACTCCGGTCCTCGCCCATGAATTCACCGAGCATGTCGGCCTGCATCTCCTTGTAGACGGGCCATGCTTCCATCAGGCCACCGCCATGGACCACGCCCTCGCCCCAGCACTGCTCATCCGGCAGGACGCCGTACGGAACCCCGGCCGCTTCCAGCAAGCGCGCGGTCGCAACCGCCACCGGCTGCGCATCGGGCGACAGCCCGCCCTGGCAGCCCAGGATGAGGAGAACCGCATGCTCCTCGGGGTCGTAGATCGGGAGTTCGTTCTCCTCGATGAAGGTCTCCCGTACGTCCGCGTCGAGGCCGAAGATGTTGCCGGTCGCCTCTACGGGGTCGTTGCCGCCCTCCTTCATGGCGCGTGGCGGGTAGTGGCCCTCGGCCGTGAGGCGGCCGCGGAGCTCCAGCCCAGCTCGCGAGGGCCGGTTCCCGACAGGGCAGACGGTGTCGCACGCGCGGCACTGGGTGCAGGTCGCGACGACATCGGGGGGCGCGAGCTGCATCAGGCCGTCGATATCGGTCGACGGATCGCGGAACGCCAGCACGAAGTGGTCCCGCGGCTGCAATCCTGCACCCGCCGACGGGCAGGCGTCGTTGCAGCGTCCACATTCGATGCAGGCGGCGGGATCGAAGAGCGTATGGAAGCTGAAGTCCGCGACACCATTCGGCATCCCGACGCGTGCCAGTTCCTGTTCGAAATGCTCCTCCGGCGAGTCATCGTCTCCCATGTCGAGATCGTTGCCGGCCACCGGGCGGTCGCTGGGCACCTCGACCATGTGCTTGAGGACGACGTTGACCGGGCCCATGATCAGGTGGAAGTGCTTGCCGTAGGCGACCAGCGCGGGGAAGCCACACAAGATCAGGAAGTGCACCCACCAGACCACCTGTCCGCCCACGGTGTGGAGGTCTTCGTACAGGTAGTACTCCAGCAGGTACGTCGCCATCAGCCCGCTGATCAGCAGAAGGACGATCCCGCTCTCGAGCATGTGTGTCAGCTGGTGGCGCATGACCGTGTAGCGCCGGATGGCGAGGAAGACACACGACAGCAGCACCAGGCCGCTGAACACGACGAGGACCTCATCCAGAACGGGGAGCGGAATCGGATGCTGGAGCCCAAGGAGCCCGTTCAGGAAGTGGGTCGCCGACTTCGCTCCAAAACTCAGGAAGCCGTAGAACACCAGCATGTGTGCGAAACCCACCACCGGGCGGTTGGCCAGCACCTTCGTCTGAAACATCACCTCGATCACGCCGGGCAGGAACCCACCCTTGTTGATCACCTTGATCTCGTTCCGTTTGGGCCAGACGTGCCGGAGCCGTCGGTTCCAGGCGATCCAGCCAAAGGCACCCGCACCAACGGCGGCGCACAGCAGAACGGCGATGAGTTGGGCAATGCGCATGGCGTCCTCGTGATGACAGCCTCGGCCCCCGGGTGTCGGGGTCGCGCGTTGATGCGCGCGCTGGGCGGGCATCGTAACCCACCAGAGTTGTCGCGAAAACCACCACCAGGGCGGCGCACCGTCGCCTGCCACCCCGTGCACGCCATCCGACGGCTATTCGAGGTAGGTGTAGCCCTCGAGGCCCGCAATGTAGTTCTTCATGAGGAGACGACTTTCTTCCAGGCTCAGCGTCCCTTCGCGGACCGCGCGCTCACATGCCTGCCGGAGGCGAGACACCATCTCCCTGCGGTCGTACTGCACATACCGCACGACATCCGCGACGGTGTCTCCTTCCACCACCTGTTCGAGCGCATAGCTCCCATTTCCGTCCAGTTTGACCACGACGACGTTGGTGTCACCAAAGAGGTTGTGCAGGTCGCCCAGGATCTCCTGGTACGCGCCGACCAGGAAGGCCGCGAGATAGTACGGCTCACCCTCGCGGATCGGATGCAGCGGCAGCGAATCCCGCGCGCCATGAAGGCCGATGAAGCGGTCCACCTTTCCATCAGAATCGCACGTGATGTCCGCCAACACGGCCGTTCGGAGTGGCTCCTCATCGAGTCGATGCACCGGTACGATTGGAAACATCTGGTCGACGGCCCACGAGTCCGGCATCGACTGGAACAAGCTGAAGTTGCAGAAGTAGGTGTCTACGAGACTGCGCCGCAGCCGTCCGACATCATCGGGTACGTATGGGATGTTCTTGATCACGCGCGCGATTCGCCCGACGATCTGCCAATACAGGCGTTCCGCTTCTGCGCGCTGTCGGAGGTCGAGAAGCCCCAGGTTGAACATGTCGCGGGCCTGCGCCCGAGACGACAGCGCATCGTGCCAGGCCGCCTGGTAGCCCTCCTCACTGCACCGTGAGAGCGCTTCGTAAAGAGCATGGATCACCTCGGGGGCGTCGTGCGAAGGCGCCGCGACCCTCCCTCCCGTGGGCGGTGTGGAGACACCCAGCACGTTGACGACGAGCACCGCATGGTGGGCAACGAGCGCCCTGCCGGACTCCGTGACGATGTCGGGATGAGGGATCCCGTGGTGGTCGCACGCTCCACTGATGGCGCCCACCACATCGAGCGCGTACTCCTGAACCGAGTAGTTCATCGACGAGGCGAGGTCCGTCGACGAACCATCGTAATCGACACCGA
>JAYYRS010000554.1:0-3823 GCA_036126975.1 Myxococcota bacterium | reverse complement strand
GACGCAGGGTCGACGGCCCTGCGTCGGGGTGGCGCATCACCTCATGCACCGCAGGCGGCGCATGGGCTGGGTACCAGCTGGGCCGGATCGCTGCCCCCGTCGCGGACGGAACCACGCTTCCCACCACGGGTCTCCTGCTGGGCAGCGTCAGCGGACTCACAGCGGGACTGCTCGTCCGTCCGGCGATCGCTGATGGCCCGACATGGGCGACGGTGGACGGCGCGGTTCTCATGGGCCACGTCGCGGGCACTGCCCTCTCGAACGGGTTCTCCCTGCATGCCGCCAACGACAGACGCGTGCGGGCCGGGCTGGAGCTGGGACTCGGGCTGACCGCGGGCGGTGTCACGCGCTGGCGGCTCGAGCGCGCGCCCGAGCAGGCCAATGGAGCCCGGCTTGCCACGGGAAGCCTCTATGGCTCCGCCATCGGTCTCGCGCTGCCGGCCCTCCTCTCGGACGGCACGTCCGGTTCGCTCCCCACCACGGGCGTGGGGCTCGGCCTCGCAGGTGGGTACCTTGCCGGCGCACTGCTTCCTGTGCCGCCTGGAGACCCTCGCGCGGCCACATCCGGCCTCGCCTGGTCCCTCGCCGGCGGCACGCTGCTGGGCGGTGCAGGCGCGCGGGTCGCCGGACCCGCTGGTGCGCCGTTGGGCGCGCTGGGTGTGATCGCTGGCAGCACCTCCGGTCTCATCGGCGGCATCGCACTGCAGCCACGGTACGGCGACCCCACGACGCGCCCGCTCGGCACGCCGCTCTTCTTCGGAATCTCCCAGCTGCAGGCTGCAGCGACAGCCGGAGCGGTGGGTGCCTGGGCCCGCGCGCGGCGACCCGATGACCCGACCGCGGCGACCGAGCTGGGACTGATCGCCTTCGGCGCATCGTCCGCAGCGGGTCTCGCGGTCCCCGCGTTCGGGACGCTGACAACGGGTGGGAGCGCCGCGGCCGGATCGGCGGGCGCGTGGGCCACGGGACTCAGTTCCACCGCAGGCATCGCCGCCGACCTGCCCGGACCGACACGCCGCGCGACGGCCGCGATCATCGGCGAGATGGGCACAATCACTGCAGGTGTGGCCCTCGCGGGTCGCACGGGCCCCTCCGTCCCAGCGGTGGCATGGGTCGACGGCATGGGCATCGTCGGACTGGGTCTCGGTACCCTGGTGTCGTTCGCCGTCACACCCGAGCCGACCTGGCGTGCTGCTGGCGCCCTCGCAGGCAGCGCACTTGGACTCGGCGCCGGCTTCGCGACGGTGGGCCGCTGGGAAGTGCGCTCGATGGCCACCCCCGCGCTCCCGAGGTGGCCTTTGCAACGACCCTCCCGCTGGCGCGCTCACCTGCTCCCCGGACCATGGTTCGGTGAGAACGACACGCCGGGGGTCTCGCTGACCCTCCAGCTCGAGGAAGTCCGACCGTGAACCTTTCTCCCGTGCCCGGTTCCCCGGAGGAGCTCGCAGCCTTCGCGCGCGTGAGCGCCCGCCTCCCCAGCCTGTACCAGAGCGTCGCCGACGACGACCGCGCCGAGCACACAGTGCTTGTCGTACCCAGCCTGTCTCTCGACGCAGAGGAGCTTGCCAAGGTCACGGGCGTTCACCACTACGAGGAGCGGCTGCTCTTCTTCCTAATGCTGCTCCGGCGTCCGCGGACGCGGGTCATCTTCGTCACGAGCCAGCGCCTCTCGCCCACCGTGATCGACTACTACCTCCATCTGCTCAGCGGAGTGCCGACCTCTCATGCGCGTCGGCGCCTGCTGCTCTTCGAGTGCGCGGACGCGAGCCCGCGGCCACTGTCGGAGAAGATCCTCCGCCGGCCCCACCTGATGCAGCGGCTGAAGCGCGCCATCGGCGATGCGAATCGCGCCCATATGGTGTGCTTCAACTCGAGTCCCCTCGAGCGGACGCTCTCGGTGCAGCTCGACATCCCCCTGTATGCCAACGACCCCGCGCTTCAGGACCTCGGCAGCAAGTCCGGCTGTCGGGAGATCTTCCGGGAGGCCGGAATCCGATTTCCGGACGGGTTCGAGCGGCTTTCCGACGCAACCGACATCGCCGAGGCCCTGGCCACGCTCAAGCGTCGCGACCCCGCGATGCGCAAGGCGGTGGTGAAGCTCAATGAGGGGTTCTCGGGGGAGGGCAACGCCCTGTTCCGCTTCGACGGCTTCGATGCGACCTCGCATCGAGAAGCCGTCTCGTGGTGCCGCGAGCGCCTGCCTGGTCTCGCGTTCGAGGCTCCGGCAGAGACCTGGGAGCGTTTCGAAGCCAAGTACCAGGAGATGCAGGGCGTCGTAGAGGCGTGGGTCGAAGGCGAGAACAAGGTCAGCCCGAGTTCGCAGTGCCGGGTCAACGCGCTGGGCAAGGCGATGTCGATCTCCACCCACGACCAGGTGCTGGGAGGTCCGAGCGGGCAGGTGTTCCTCGGCTGCACCTTCCCTGCCGACCCGGCCTACCGTCTCGAGGTCCAGGAGGCAGGCATGCGCGTGGCGGAGGTCCTCGCAGCGAAGGGCGCGCGCGGACGATTCGCAACCGATTTCGTCAGCGTTCCGGACGGGGCCGGTGGCTGGGAACACCACGCGATCGAAGTCAACCTGCGGAAAGGGGGAACCACGCACCCGTTTCTCACCCTGCGCTTCCTCACGGATGGCCACTACGAACCGGCCACCGGGGAGTTCCACGCCCAGAACGGCAAGTCGAAGTCCTACTTCGCGTCGGACACGCTGCAGGACGAGGCCTACCGAGGTCTGCACCCCGACGATCTCATCGATATCGCCGTCTATCACGGCCTTCACTTCTACCATGCGACCGAGCGGGGAACCGTCTTCCACCTCATGGGGGCGCTGTCCGAGTTCGGCAAGCTCGGAATGGTCTGCATCGGGGACAACCTCCAGCAGTCCCACTTTCTCTACCGAAAGGCCGTATCGGTGCTGGACACGGCCGTCGGGAAGCGTTGAACCGCCAGGCGTGGCTGCCCCCCTCTGCAGCGCACCGTTGCGACGCCCGGAGGGCCGACGTATCCTCCGTCTCCATCGCGGAGGACCGATGCGCCAGATCATGCCAATCCTGGCCATGCTCACCGCCTGCAAGGGTGAGACCGGCATCCGAGAGCTTCGTCGCGAAGTCTCGACGGAGCTCGTGACCCTCGACGTGGGACAGGTTGCGGTGGGCGACCGCGAGCCCCTCAGCATCTACCTGTTGAGCACCGGTGCCGGCGACGTCACGGTCTACGACATCGAGGTCGAGGACACCGAACACTGGGGACTGTCGGGGTCATGGGCGGAGGGCGGAGAGGAGCTCAAGATCGACCGGGGCACCCCCAGCTCTCCGAGCTACGGCCTCATCGAGATCGTCTTCAAACCCGACACCGAGGGCCGATTCCGCACGGTCCTGACCATCACCTCGGATGATACCGAGGTCACGGAACGCGACGAGAACAACCACGGACTGTGGAAGGTCGTCCTCCGCGGAATCGGGCGGTACCCCTGCGGCGAGGTCCACCCGGACCTTCACGACTTCGGATACCGACCCGCGGGCGGCTACTTCACCGCCTCTTCGACCGTCGAGAACTGCGGCGGAACGCTGCTGACCATCGCAGACTTCGAGCCGGAGTCGGCCGAAGGCGGCATCTCCTCGTTCTCCGTGTCGACGCCGACGCCCATCTACGTGCTTCCGGGGCAGTCAAAGGAGGTCGAGTTCGCCTACGAGCCCGCCGGGGGGAGTCCCGCAACCGCAGCTGCGGTGACGATCACCTCGAATGCCCCCTCCCTGGCAGACCGGACCATCGCGCGGATCGGCAACGACTGCGACGACTCTGCGGATGCGGGCTGGGATGCAGACGG
>JAYYRS010000553.1:0-6845 GCA_036126975.1 Myxococcota bacterium | reverse complement strand
GGCGTCCAGCTGCTTGGCACCCATCGCGGACACGAATGCGGGCGGCAGTGCCACGCGCGCCTTCCCGGATGCACCCTGCATCTCGACGGCACATGTCCGCCAGACCCATGCCCGTCCTCCGTCCTCGGCCAGTTCACCAATCAGCCAGGACACCGATCCGCCACGCGTCTTGCCGAGCACGGGGACCCTCGCGAGGGTCGCCGTCTCCAGACGCAGTGCATACGTGCCCGCGGGAAAGGGGGTCGCCCACGTGGCGGCGGCCGCCACGGGGAGCAGGAGGAGGGGGCTCACTTGGCCGCACTGTTCCCGCGGACTGCGGGCCGGTCGGGGCCAACGGCGGCTTCGGCTGCGGCGATGCCCGACAGCATGGCCATGGGCATTCCGCCCCCTGGGTGTGCGCTACCACTCGCGAGGAAGAGCCCGGGAACAGCCGGCGCGGCGTTGCGGGGCCGTCGGAATGCCGCGGTCATGTCGTTGCTCGCGAGGCCATAGATGGCGCCGCGGCTTCCGGGAAACTGGACTGCGAGCTCGGAGGGCGTGCGCGTCCACACGGGGACGTCATCAGGCCCCAGAAGGCCCGATCCGGTGAGCCGGTCCCGAACCGTCTGGGCGAGTGTCGTCCACACTGCCGGGTCTCTCGCGGTGTCTGGGGGTTCCGCGGGAGCATTCGCCATCGCGAAGACCGGCTCGGCGTCTCCCCAATGGGCGCGCCCGTGGCACGTGCCCTGGGCACACACGTAGACCGTTGGCTCGCGCGGGGGACGGTCATGATCGAAGATGTCCGCGAACTCGGCCGAGTAGTCCTGCGGAAACAGCACCTCGTGGGCAGGCCGGGTGGTGCCGTCCGTCGGAAATGCCGCGCGGTACACCGTGTTCCAGCCCGACATGCTGGGTGTCCCGTTGACCGGTATGCCATGTCGGGTGCCGCGGGGAAGGAGCTCCTCCGTGAGCTGTGCCGCGTCGGCGTTCGTGATGACAAGGTCCGCCGGGATCACACCGTCATCGGTTCGTACGCCCGCGACCCGACCATCGGTAAGCTGCACACCGCGGGCGGGCGTCTGGAAGCGAAACCGTGCGCCCAGCCGCTGCGCAGCCTCCGCCAGCGCGGCAGGCACCCGGTGGATGCCACCCTCGATGCCGTATCCCCCGAGCGCGAGCTCCACGTGCGCGATGCAGTTCAGCGTCGCCGGCGCGCGTCTTGGGTCGGATCCGTTGTAGGTGGCGTACCGGCGGAGGATATCGACAAGTCGGGGAGTGCGGACGAAGCGCGCGATGCCGCTGTCCATGCTCCGCAGCGGGTCGATATGGCGGAGGTCTGCCAGCGCGCCAAGTCCCATGGCCATCACGCGACCGATGGTCGGTGCTGCGCCATAGACGAAGCGCGGCGCCGCGGCGTCCCAGATGCTGCGGCTGTAGTCGAGGAACCGCTCCATCTCCCGCCTCGCATCGGCGCCAAGGGCTGCGCCGATGTCGTCGAGAGTCGCGCCCACGTCGTGGTGCATGTCGACGGTCGCGCCGTCGGGCCACCGGTAGCGGAAGGCGGGCTCTGGCTGCCGCAGGACCACGTCCGTGCCGAGCGCCATGCCAGCGCGGCCGAGCAGGCTTCCCAGCACGTCCGGCATCGTCAGTACCGACGGACCGGTGTCGAACGACACACCATCCACCGTGTGGACACCGGCCTTGCCACCGACCTGCGAATCCGCCTCGAGGACCAGCACCTGGCGCCCTGCCGCAGCGAGCTCCACGGCCGCTGCCAGTCCCCCCAGTCCGGCTCCAATCACGATGACGTCAGCCATCTCATCTCCTCCGGCTGCGTGTTGCCCGGGCCACGAACCAGCCCAGCATCCGCGCGGCTGCTCCGTCTTGCTTCGCCGACCGTCGGGGAGGGATCGCCTCGCGGAATCCACCCCCGTCCGCGTGCTTGTAGCCACGGTCCAGCCAGGCGTCGCCCGCCGCGAGTCCACACGTGAGTGCGCGCTCGAGTTCCACGAGCCAGCCGTCGTCCGCGCCCTCCGTGGGTGGTGCCAGGGGTGCGCCGATGTCTACGGTCGCGGTGATCTTCTCCGTTTCGCGAAATCCGTACTGGACCGAGACCGGGATGACAGGCACCTGGGCCCGTGCTGCCAGGAACCGGACGCCGGCCTTGAGGCCCAGCGGTCGGATGCCTGTCGGACGGTGTCGCCCTTGCGGGTAGATGAATACGAGGCGGTTCGGACGATCGAGCAGCTCGGCGATGGCTGCGAGGTCCCGCCAGCTCTGGTCCTTGTCCTGCCGGTCGAGCGGCACGGCACCGATCAAGCCAAAATAGGGGAGCTTCTTGAGGTTCCGGGCGTCCATGACGGCGCGGGCATCGGCACCGACGAGTCCATCAAGCCAGATGATGAGGAGGATGTCCCACCACGAGGCGTGGTTCAGGGCGACGATCACAGGCCCTTCCGCAAGCGCGCCACGGAGCGTGTCGAGTCCGCGGATGTAGACGCCGTCGAGTGCGCCAGCGATCTTGCGGCGCGCGAACCACTGGAAGAACGCCACCGCAGGACCGGAGCGTCCGCCAGACAGGTCCCGGGTCTGGGGAACGAGGGCGTTCACGATGGACCCCGTTGCTCTCGGGCTGCGTACGTGCGACCGGCCCATACGATCCGGCCCTGTCTCGACCACCGCCATGAGTTCAATGCGATGCAGATGAGCCCCACGACGGCCACGGGGTGAGCGAGGACGCTCAGGGCGCCATGTCTGTAGCGAACAGCAAGCATGGCCCGGGTGAACAGGCCCAGCGCGGCCCCGACGCCAGCAGCGCCCGCGACGGTGTCTGCACTGAGCAGAATCGCGACGGGCAATGCTGCCCAGGGCAGCACCCAGGTGCCCAGCAGCAGCGCGACCACCGCAGCGAGCGCCATGGGGTTGGCACCGATGCCTTCATAGAGGTTCTTGCTGAAGCCCCGCCAGAGGGATGGTCCATCCTCATACATCCGGCAGCTCGCGATGTGCTGTCCGTCTGCGAAGACGACCTTGTGCCCTCGAACCTTCGCGCGCCGGCAGAAGGCCATGTCGTCCACGACCTCCGTTCGGACGCTCTCGAAGCCCCCCATCTCGTCGTAGGTGCTCCGTCGCACCGCGAGGACCTGCCCGTTGGCGGCAAGGAACGCCGGATGCTGTGACAGGCGCACCATGGGGATGGGCAGCCACGCCGTATACACGAGGTGCAGCAGCGGCATCATCATCCGTTCCGCGAGCGTGCCGGTGATCTGACGGGGCACGGCCGTGACGACGTCGGATGGCAGCTTTGGGTGCGTGATCAGCGAGACCACCCGACCGAGGCCGTCCCGCGTCAGGTTCGTATCGGCGTCGACGAACAGCAGGAGGTCGCCCTCGGCGTGGAGGGAGAGCTGGTGACAGGCATGGGGCTTGCCCACCCACCCGTCTGGCAGACCGGTTCCTCGAACCACCCGGAGGCGGGGCTCATCTCGCGCGATCGCGGCGAGGATGTCTGGCGTGGCATCCGTCGAGGCATCGTCGAAGACGATGACCTCGTGAGCAGCGGGCAGGCTCGCGAGCGCGGCTCGGACGCAGCCCCCGATGGTGGCTTCTTCATCGCGAGCGGGGATGCATACGCTCACCCGGAGCCCGGTCGCCGCTGGCTCCGGACGGCCCTCCGGCCATGTCAGGAGGTTGGCCGCGGTCGTGAGGGTCGGGATCGCGGCGGGACCAGCCAGACCGACCCAGATCAATGCGTCGAGGCTCGCTGCGTCGGTCATCGATGCACCGGTGGATGCGATTCACCGAGCAGTTGGCTGAACACCCGCTTCGGGCGACCCTCGCGCGGGCCGCTGAAGAGCGGGAGCCAGAAGCTGTTGTCGCCTCCTGCGTGGTGAACGCGCATTCCCACGAGCCAACGCATCCAGTCGGGGTCGATGGCGTCGGGAACGACGAGTTCGGCCACGCCGCGCCCGGCCTGTCCGTTGCACGTGCCTGCGATCAGCAGGCGTTGGTAGAAGGGACTGTCGTCGACACCGGCCTCCATGGAGACCTGGACTTCGTGGCCGTCGGGGTCCCAGAAGCGGAGCTGCGTCGTCCAGGACAGCCCGTAGAGACTGCGGCGGGTCGACAGGACCTCGACCCGCGGTTCGGCCGCGAGCCGGGTTCGGCCGTTTGCATCGACCTCGACCACGAGGGTCTGACTGGGCGCTGCCTGATCTTCGGGTACGAGGTGGTAGTAGATGAGTTCTCGGCCGGGAAGGGCGAGCCGTCCCCACCACCAGCGGTCGATTCCGAGCGTGTGCATGGGTTGCACGCCGCTGTTGCGGTCATGGTACGCGCGGCCGGTGATGCGCGCGGTCCAGTCGCCGCACTGGAGCTCCGCCACCCCTGGACACGCGGTCATGAGCGGAGTCCAGTCGTGCCGTGGATCTCCCTGGGCCGGTCCGTCATGCACGCGCTCCGGCCCCGTGACCACCACGGTTCCCGTCAGGCGGTCCGGCATCCCGGGTACCGGACAGTCGAGTTCCACCGTGAGCTTCCGATGGCCGTCTGCCTGACGCTGGAGGCTGATCCGGCTGTCGCCAAACATCCATTGGTCGGCCTCGGGTGTCCAACCGGCATCGTGAGGGTCGAGTTCCTGAAGGAGGTAGAACCGCGGCACGCCATCCTGGTAGACGGCGAGGTTGAGGCTGGGACGATCGCAGGGAGCCTGGGGTCGCCCGCGACGGGCGGCACCGGCAAGCCCGGGCAGGAAGGGAAGGCCCCACGACCAGATCAGCACAAGGCCATCACCATGCTCGTCGACGAGATCGACGTACCACCAGGCAAAGGCGCCAGGCGCCTCGAGGAGGGCCGGATCGACAGGGATGGTGGGTGCGCTGAGTCCGAGCACGGGCCGCTCCGAGTGTGTGCAGACCTTTTTTCGTTGACCACATTTGCAGCGGTACTATACCGGGTGTATATACTTTGCAAGAGGTTGCACACACTCCCGAGTGCGGTAGTCCTCTTCACTTGAATGACGACCTGGAGCCAATCATGCCACACACCGACATCCTGGTGCTCGGTGCGGGGCCGGCGGCGTTGCATCTAGCTGGACGGGCCGCCGAAAAGGGTGTGCAGATCGGACTGGTCGCCCCAAATCCCCGTGCACGGTGGGTCCAGAATTTCGGCGCGTGGTCGGATGAACTCGACACCTACGGGGTGCCGCGGCGCGCCGTAGAGGCCACGTGGCGGTCTGCACTGGTGCACACCCGGGGTGTACCGGAGCGCGACCTGGATCGTCGATACGCGCGGCTGCACACGGCCCGATTCCAGGCCGGAGCGCTGGAGCGGCTCGATGCAGCCGGCGCGTGGCTTCGGTCGGGGCGTGCCACCGCCGTCACCCATGACGCGGACGGCAGCGTCGCGCACCTTGCGGACGGCAGCGCAGTTCGCGCGTCCGTGGTCGTGGATGCCACGGGGGGGGCATCGCGCCTGCTCGCCTACGGCAGCGGGGGCCGGCCAGGCTGGCAGGTCGCCTACGGACAGCTCGTGGAGGTCGATGGGCATCCCTGGGACATGGGCGAGATGGTCCTCATGGATTTCCGCGCTGCGAGCGAGGGGCGGCCGCGCCAGCATGCATGGCAGGACCGGGAAGAGACCCTGCCGTCGTTCCTCTACGCCATGCCGCTGGGACGCAACCTGGTCTTCCTGGAGGAGACGGTCCTGGTGTCCCGGCCCGAGGCCGACATGGGAGAGCTCGCAGCCCGGCTGGGCCAGCGCCTCCGCCGGATGGGGATCGAGCGCACCCGCGTGGTGGAGGAGGAGCACTGCCGCATCCAGATGGGCGGTCCCCTCCCCGAACTGGGGCAGCGGCTCGTCGGATTCGGCGCGAGCGCTGGCCTCGTCCATCCGGCGACCGGCTACTCGCTCGCGCGCAGCCTCCGGCACGCCGAAGAGGTGGCGGCCGCCCTGGTCGAGGGGCTGGGCGCCGGGAGTCCGGCTGCGGCGAGCCTCCGTGCCTGGCGGGCGCTCTGGCCAAAAGACCGGGTGCGGGTGCACCAGCTCCATCAGTTCGGCATGGACGTGCTGTGCCGCCTCGATCGCGACAAGACCGGGCGATTCTTCGACGCATTCTTCGACCTGCCTGCCGAGCAGTGGCAGGGGTACCTGAGCGCGACGCTGGCCCCCGCCGGGGTCGCCAAGGCGATGGCGGGGCTCTTCGTTCGCGCCGACCTGGACCTGCAGCGGCTCCTCGTTGGAACGGGCGCGAGCCCAAGTGGAACCGCATTGCTGCGGTCGGTGGTGGGCGCATGAATTCCCCCTGGAGTCCCGAGATGACGGCACAGACAACACGCGCCGGCTCATCGTCCCCAGCGGCGGGAGGTCGCCCGCTGTCCTCACTGGACACGGCACCCATTCGCGCTGACCTGGAAGCCGTGGAGACCACCATGCGGCGCCTCGCTGCCGGGCATCGCCTCGACCGGGCCGGCGTCATGGTGCAGGAGCACCTTGGCACGGGGGGCAAGCGCCTCCGGGCACGCCTGGCGCTCGCGGCGGCGACGGCACTGGGTGTGGGTCCGGGCGCGCGCGCATGGGCAGAGGCCGTGGAACTGCTTCACAATGCGACGCTGATCCACGATGACATCCAGGACGGGGACCGCGTCCGCCGAGGCCAGCCGACCACCTGGGTCAGACATGGCGTCGCTCAGGCGATCAACGCCGGCGACCTCATGCTGATGCTGCCGTTCTTGGCAATCAGCCGCGGGGACGTTCCCGTGCCTGTGCAGGCGGCGCTGTCTGCCTGCCTCGCGGAGCAGGCGGCTGCGACCGTGCGGGGCCAGACCGACGAACTGCATCTCCTGCCGGGTGGACACACGGACCAGGAG
>JAYYRS010000552.1:0-9823 GCA_036126975.1 Myxococcota bacterium | reverse complement strand
GCGCCAGGAAGTCCACGGGCTCCCGCTCGAGTTCCGCCCGCCATCGGTCCTGCGCAGCACGCACGGACGCCGGCGTCGCGCCGAAAGACCCATGGTTGAGGAAGGTGACCTCCGGGTCGAGCAGAAACACGACGCACTCCCCTGGCGCTGCCCGGCGCCGCTTCACGCGCTACGGTAGCGGAACCTCGGCCCCCCGTGCATCGTGATCCCAGCCCTCGCCACCGACAGCAAGGTCCTCGCAGAGGACGTCTACGCGCTCCTGCGGGAGCTGGACCCCGCGCGCTGGCGCGACGATGCAGAGTCTGCCCTCCGGGAGCGCATCGCGGAGATCCGGTCCCGGATCAGTCTGGTCGTGGAAGCAGTGGAGGCGGACCCGGCAAACGCCGCGTATGGCGCCGTGGGCGGGCACATGGCGGAGATGGGGCGGCTTATCGATGGAGCCCTGCCAGCCCGAGGGCTGGCGGGTCGGCGGCTGCGGGTTGCCTGGAACGACTTCAGGCTCGAACTCCAGCCTGCGTATGAGCGTCTCGCGGCCAGCCTCCGCCCCCTCGACCTCCGGGTGCCATCGCTGCGACCCACCAACTATGCCCGCAACGCCTACCACGCGCTGAGTGGGTTCTTGGCGATCTGGCTGGTCGAATGGATTCTGCCCCAGTCCTCGCTGCTCCCGGTCGCGGGTGGTATCGCCGGCTTCGCGTGGACCTGCGAGATCGCGCGGAGACGCTCGGCACGGGTCAACCATCTGCTGATGGCGGTCTTCCGACCATTCGCACATCCGCATGAAGCGTGGCGGATCAACAGCGCAACGTGGTTCACGAGCTCCCTCGTCCTCCTCGCGCTGGTCGGCCGGCCCATGGTGGCATCCACCGCTCTCGTGGTCCTCGCGCTCGCTGATCCGGCGGCGGCGATTGTTGGGAGGCGATTCGGAACCATAAAGCTGATTAATGGGCGGTCCCTTCAAGGGAGCGCGGCGTTCTTTGCGGTCGGTACGCTCGGGGCGCTTGCCCTGCTCAGCTGGCGGTACCCCGAGGTCGGTACGCTTCCGGCGGTTGCCATGGCGCTGGCTGGCAGTGCGGCTGGGGCCATCGCGGAGCTGCTGGCGCGGCGCGTGGACGACAACATCGCGATCCCGGTCAGTGTCTCCGGCGCCATGCTTGCCGTGATGGCCATGTACGGGCTCGCGTAGCGACCACGACAAGGTGTTCCCCATCGGGGTGAGCGAGGCGGACGGGTCATGATGCCCCGGCGAGCACCTCGGCGAGCGTGGCCATCTCGCTGGGGATCGCGCAGGCTGCGCGTGCCAAGGGCAGGGCGAGTGCAGCACCGCTGGCTTCGCCGAGGCGCAGGCGCAGATCGAGCAGCGGAGGACCCTCGAGCGCCTCGAGCAGCGCTGCCTGACCCGGCTCGGTCGAGCGGGTCGCGGGGATGAGGAATGGCGTCGTCGATGGCCACGCCCCGACGGCCACCCGCGCAGCCGCGCTGCAGATGAAGCCGTCCACGAAGACCGGGATGCCGACCTCGGCAGCGCGGTGCATCGCGCCAGTGAGTGCCGCGATTTCGAGCCCTCCAAGGTCTGCGAGCGCCCCGAGCGGGTCCCGGGGCCCCCCCCGGGCGAGGGCACGCGCGATCACCTCGGACTTGTGCTTCACGCCGTCGGCATCGAGTCCAGTCCCAGGGCCTGTCGCCGCTGCGGCATCCAGCCCGCAGAGAGCGGCGGTCAGTGCTGCTGCCGGCGTGGAGTTTCCGATTCCCATCTCGCCGAGTGCGAGCACGTCGACACCGTCTGCTGCTGCCCGGTCGACCGCCGCGCGTCCGGCGTCGAGTGCAGCGTCACGCTCCTTCGTTGTCATGGCAGCGGTCTCGGCGAGATTGCGTGTGCCGGCTCGGACATTCGCGGAGACCACGCGCACGCCGGGGCCCGCGGTGACCGGTCCCAGTCCGATGACGCCCACGTCCACGACCTCGAGATCAGCGTCTGCCACGCGAGCCAACGCGGACACGGCGGCCTTGCCCGCAGCGAACGTGCGCACCATCGCGACGGTGACGGCAGACGGGTAGGGCGAGACCGACTCGACCGTGACCCCATGGTCTCCTGCGAAGACGATGACCCGGGGATGGACACATGTGGGTCGGGCCGAGCCCTGGCAGCCTGCGAGACGGATGGCAAGGCGCTCGAGGTCGCCCAGACTCCCAGGAGGCTTTGCGAGGGTGTCGATGTGGGAAGCGCATTCGGCTGCACTTTCGGTGTGGAAAGGCATCAGGACTCCTGGGATGGGCCGGGGGGACGCCAGCCCTCAGCCGGCTCGCCCCGCTGGATACGGGTTCTGCGGACGAACTCAAGGAACACGGCGTCGAGGGCGGCGCCAACATCGGGCTCTCCCAGCGCATCAAAGGCGCGAGCGATGGCTTCGATCGTGGCCATTGCCCAAGGCGCATGGGGGCGCCGCAGTCGATGGGTGCCGGGTCGGGGTGGCGGGACCGCAAGGCGCGGCAGGTCCCGGACCACGGGGAGTCGTTTCGACATGCGCCTCGCCTGCCCCCAGTTGCCGTCCAGCACCACGAGCACCCGTGGTCGACGGACGGGCGTTCGTGGCGCCGGCGGTGCCGGTGCGCTGCGGTCGTCAGGCGGATGCCCCTCGGGGAAGAGCAGCCATGTGTCGTCGCCACTGACGGGAGCAGGGTCGAAACGGACATGCGGCAGGCCGTGGTCCACGAGGGTGCAGCGCTGCAGGGCCAGGGCGGCGATCCGCGCAGAGTTCGTCGGCCTCCGCAACTCGGAGCTGTGCCGAACGATGTGTACATGCATGCGGTTGCTGATGCGCGGCAGCCAGTTGCAGATGCAGGTTTCATGGCGGAGGAGGCAGGCTGGACATCGCGTGCCGGCGCCGTGCGGTGTGAAGGCCCTCATGTCGGCGCCGGGAGGATTTCGAGAAGGCTCTCCTCGGCAGGTACGCCGACCCGGAGCGGGAACCCGTAGTGGCCCGTGGTGCGGTGGACATACAGGCGCTCCCGGCCGCGAGCCCACGAGCCGTGATCGGGCACGTCCGATACCGCACCTACGAACGTCCAGTCGAATCCGAGCGCAACGAGCCCGACCTGTCCTCCATGGGTATGGCCGCTGAGCACGAGGTCGGCGTGTCCGGCGGGGACATGCTTGAACATCCCTGGGTCGTGCAGCAGCACCAGCCGGAACATGGTGCCCGTTGCCGTCCGCCGATGCGGCAGCCCCTGGAGGGCCGCCGCCGTGCGTGCTGCACGGTCCCGCCACATGAAGTCGATCCCGATGACCTGGACTGGTCCCCAGGACGTCTCGGCAACGGCCTCTTCATCGATGAGCAGCCGGACGCCTGCAGCGGTCAGAGCCGTCTGGACGATGGGCAGCGCCTCATGGTCATGGTTCCCCAGACAGGCATAGACGCAGGGGTGCGCGCGGAGCGGTGCGAGGGACGTTCGGAGCGCGTCTGGATGATGCTGGCTCGCCACCGTGAGCAGGTCGCCCGTGAGGACGATCAGGTCCGGTTCGAGGTCGACCGCGCGCTGAAGGATCGCGGAGAGACGTCGCACGGACATGAAGGGGCCCAGGTGGGGATCGGTGACCTGCACCACGCGCAAGGCGCCTTCCAGCCGCGCCGCCTTGAGACCGCGTTGGCGGCTCTGCATCGGATTGTGTCGGTGCAGCTCGTCGCCGCGCGAAGGAACGCCGAGGTCGAGGCGGACGGTCTCCTGCCGTGGGACGACGCTCCACCATAGGCCGAGCGCAGCCAGGGTGAAGGGGAGCACGAACACCCATGTGGCCTGGGGCCACCAGAGTGCAGGAAGCAGCGGAATGCTGAGGAAGGTCGCGACGATGAAGAAGGCGCCGGGCCATGCGATCAACCAGTGCCATGCGGGTCTGCGAAGACGTGCTGCCCGGAGGGTCGCCAGGTTGAGGATCGTCAGTGCCTGCAGGACCCAGAAGATCGGCGCGAACGGTCCGAGCAGGGGAACGATGGACGCTGCCACCGCTGTGTGGATCCCATACATCACGATGAAGAACACCGCGAAGGCGCCCGCTCCACGCGCGACGAGTCCGCCGAACAGCAGAAATCCACCAAGCAATGATGCTGCCGTGAATGCGCCCATTGTGCCGCGGACCTATCATCCCGATGTGTCGACGCCTCGCCCGCTGCCCACCCCCGTCAAAGCCCTGCTCGGGGCCGGGGTCGCTGCGGCCCTGTTGGCTGCGCTGGAAGGCGGCCTGCGACTCCTCCGCGTGCCCGGGTCCGGGTTGTATGCGGGCGACCCTGCCTGGGTATGGACGCTCCGGCCGGACCTCGATCAGGAGGTGCCCGGTCCCGCTGGACCGTTTCGCGTCCAGACCAATGCGCTGGGGCTCCGTGGGGATCCGCCACCAGCAGTGGGGCCGTGGACCCTGGCTCTTGGCTGCTCCACGACCTTCGGCTGGGGGGTCGAGACTGATGAGGCCTGGCCCGCTCGCCTCGAGCACATCATCGGGTCGCCCGTCGTCAATGCCGGAGTGCCGGGATGGTCGACCGCGCAGGCGATGCGGGGCGCCGGTCCTTGGCTCGACCTCGGCCCCTCCAGGGTCATCCTGGCGTTTGGCGTGCGCGACGCATGGCCCGCTCACCGGACGGATGCCGCTGCCCGCCCCACGCATCCGCTGCTGCGCTCCAACCTCGTGCGGCTCTTCCGGGGGCTGGTCGGACAGGAACCTGGACGCCAGCACGCCACGCCACTCCCCCCCGAAACCGGGACCTGGCGGGTTGCGCCTGCGGACTTCAAACGAAACATGCAGGACCTGATCGACCGGGCTGGTGATGCGCAGGTCGTCCTGCTGTGGTTTCCGCAGCAGAAGCCCCGCACACCCTGGCGGAAGGCCTTGGAGGAGCTCGGGCCCGTGCTTGCGCCCGACCTGCCTGCATCCGCCTTCTTCGAGGACGACCCCGTGCATCTCTCGCCTGCGGGCCACGCCGCGCTTGCGGATTTCGTCGCGCGGGGGCTCAGCGGGACGGCAGCCCCTGCTCCTTGATGAAGGCAACGAGAGCGGCGTTGAAGACCTCGAATCCCTCGGATGTCGGGTGACCGCCGTCGAAGAACAGGGGTTCATAGAGGTCTTCAGTCGACTCGAACATCTCGACGATCTCGGGCGCCAGTCCACGCCCTGGCGCATCCACCTCCAGCAGCAATGTGTCTCCGGGCAGCGCCATCACTCGCTGTTTTCCTGGGGTGTCGAGGTCGAGAACCACACCGGGGCGCGGGAGGGCGGAACGGAAGGCCTCCGTCAGATCCAGCACCGGGATGCGCGGGAGCATTCGCACGATCCGCTGTCGCTCCTGTTGCCAACGGGGCGCCCCCATGGTGTCGAATGTGCTGACGGGAGGGAGTGCAACCAGGACCGGCGCGGGTGCCACCGCGCGCTGCACGATCTCGACCGACCGCTGGTAGCTCCCCCAGGGATCGGGCGTGGAGAAGTCAGGCCGGCGAGCGAAGATCACGAGGTCGGCGGCCAGCGACGCCGCGTGGATGCGTGCCCATGCAGCCATGCTGTCCGGCTTCATCGCGGGGACGCCGGCGTTGATGGTCTCGACGTCGAGCGAGGCCGCGAGTCTGGCTGGCCAGCTGTCGTCGTATGGAACCCCCCAACCGAATGTGACGCTGTCGCCCAGGCACAGCACCCGCGGACGCGCTCGCGGGGTCTCCAGCTCGGGGCTGCGCATCCCGAGGCTGTTGGTGCTCACGCGGAAGGTCCTCAGGCGCGTGATCCGAGCGAAGCGGTCTTCTGCTCGGACCTCCTTCGGATCGTGGGGCCGGTCCGGCACCACCATCACGGCGTCGTCGAGATCGGGAAGAAGGACATGCGCCCGCTCGCTCAGCTCGGGTGCTGGGCGGGTGATGACATCGGATGCGACGCGGTTCGTGTGGCGCATCACCGTGACCCCACCCGCGACGCAGACTGCGCCGAGCCCGATCGTGACGCTCAGGATCCGAATGGCGAGGACGCGGTTCAAAGGACCTCGTAGACCTGGGGAAGGGTGTTCTCTGGCGGTGCTGTCCACCACAGGAAGGCGGCGGCAGCGAGAACGTGGAAGAGGGCTCCAAGGACCCAGGGCATCAGCTCACGGACGCGCATACAGCAGGCCCTCCTGCTCGAGGTGTTCGGCGAGCCGATTGGAGACGAACCGGTGCCCTTTCTGGTTGAGGTGGCAATCATCCACGAAGAACCGATTGTCGCGCGCAGAATAGAGAGCGCCGGCCATGTCGATGTAGGTCGCGCTTTCGGACTCGGCGGCGAGGCGAGCCAGCATGGCGTTGTACGCCGCGAGCGGTGTCGGGTCCGGAGAGAGGCCCTCACTCATGAGGACCACCCGGCCACGACGCGCTTCCATCGCGGCGATCACCGCCCGGATGTTCTCCTCGGCATCCTCGATTGGCACCGCAACGCGTCTGCCCGCCGGGCGCAGGCTGGTGAGCAGGTAACGGAGGCCCTGGTACAGCAGCACGGACCGGAGTCGGCCGCTGATGGCCCGGAACCTGGGGCTCGCAGCGCGGGCGGCGTACAGGTCCGCCAGCGGCATCGGCACGGGCGTGAGCAGGTCGTTGTGCCCGACGTACAGTGTCAGCACGTCGGGAGCGAGGTCCTCGATGTGGTCGGTGAGGTAGCGACGGACATGGAACGTGGTCCAGCCTCCCACCCCCTGGTTCACCACATCCACGCGGCCTTGCAGGCGCGATGCGAGCAGCGCCGGGTAGAACTCGGCGAGGTCATCGTTCTGGAACGCACCACCCGTGGTGCTGCCACCCATCGCGACGACCCGAGGAAGCTCTCCCGGGGCTCCGTAGGCCGTCGGGTAGCCCCGGTCCGGATACTCTCGATGCTGTCCGTCGTCCATCAGTGCGAGGTCTTCCTGCACCTGTTGGACCCAGCCGTAGATGTCGTTCGCCTGGGTGCGTGCGCCCTGGGCGCTCCACTGGATGCCGGCCCGGGTGCCGCGAACCGCCCCCTCCAGGCCGAAGAGGACAAGGCCGACCGCTGCGAGACTGGTCAAGTTGTATGCCCGGATGTGCGCGGCATTTGCCTGGACCCAGACCAGAAGCGTCCACGCCGACACGGCCAGTGAGCCCCCGAGGACGGCCCCCCGATGCTCGGTGTCCGCAATCCCGAGCACGCTTCCGCATGCCGCGCCCGCGGCGATCATGAGGGTTGCGGCTCGGCGGGGCTGCTCCCCGCCAAGCAGGCGGAGGACCGGCGGAAGGACCGCCCCCAGCAAGCCACATCCGAGCAGGGCGGCCCCACCTGCGATGGCGGGATGCAGGCCACCGCGCTCTGTCGCGAATGCGAGCGCGATGGGCATGCTCGCTGCGATGGGTCCCGCCGCAGGCCAGTCCCGCACGATGCCGTCCGGCGGCACGCGCAGTGCACGCCCTGCGAGATGGGTCAGCTTCGCGACGGCGGCAACGGCGCCCGGGATGACGGCCCCCAACCATGGGACGGGCAGCCACGTGACCCGCGCGGTTTCCGCCCAGACGCGGAAGTCGACGCCCGCCAGTGGCAGCGCGAGCAGCAGCGGCATGGTGGTGAGAACGACAAGGGCGAACCGCGCACCGAGCCACAGCTCGAGTCCGGCTGTTCCCGCGACGAGGAGCGCCCCTGCCAGCCACCACAACGGGCGCAGCGCGGGTCCGGGTCCGGGCACGCTCGTCTCGCCCACGCGGAGTGACTCGACCTGCACGGTCCGGAGACCGGGGCGAAGCGCCGGTCCCCCGGAACGTGCGGACACGTTGCAGTGGACGCGGGTTCCGCCGACCTCGGCCACGACGCCCCGTCGGTCAGGGCGGATGCTGAAAGGGAACGACGGCGCGTCGGGCAGCGTGAGTGGCCCATCGCATTCGACGGGGGAGGTCCCCTGACCGACCTGCTCGAACACCCGGACGGTCGGTGTGCCGATGCGGTCCATGGACAAGCCCACTCCTCTGCCATCCCGCATGTCCCTGGGCGCGGCAAGCCACACCTCCAGGGCGCCGCCCTCTGGCAGCGTGGCGATGCCGCTGACCGGCATGGGCGCCTCGCGTACGTGGGGCGCGAGGGGGCGGACCGTTCGGTAGTAGGCGAGGTTCCAGCGCGTGGGGTCGGCGTCGACGGTCCCGGTGATGTCTGCCAGCTGGTAGGGCGTGTGGCCAGGGTCCATGCTCCAGCCGACCGGTGGTTGTGCAGACCGGTGCAGCACACCGCCTCGCCATGCCGCGTCGCCCAGGGCCGCCCCGCCAGCGACCGCGACCGCGACCGCGATCGTCCTTGCCATGTGGGAAGAACTCACCGGAGAGGGACCGCCTTCACCTTGGCCTTGCCGTCCTCCACGGTGATCTTGAACTTCACGGCCTTGCACCGGTAGCGGCTCTTGATCGTTCGGACCTGTTTCTTGAGGACGTCCCGCACGGAGTCGAAGGCGAGGTCCGTCGTCTGGCCGCAGCGCTCGCGGGTCTCCACGTATTTATCGAAGACGGCTTGGTAGGCCTGGTCCTCTCGCTCCTCTGCGCTGAGGCGCTGGGGGCGCTCGGCACGGGCTGTCGGAGAGGCTGGAGTGCCCCGCCGTCGCTCGGCGAGCCGGGCCCGGAACTTCATCTTCGGGTGCGTGCCGCGCTCGATCATCACGAGGTTGCGCTGCCAGTACATCTCCATGCTGTTCCAGCGGGCCCGGAGGCTGCGGAGTTTGTGCTTCTGTGCGGTGTTCGTGATCGGGGTTTGTTGGAGTTCGCGGAGCATCCGCCGGAGTTCGTCCCGGTCGCGGAGGGGCTCGATCTGCTCGATGCCGGAGAAGTGCTTCTCGTATTCAATCTTCAGCACGAAGATTCGCCGCTCGAACTCATCGAGCCGCTGCTGGAACACCCGGTCGATCTTCTCTCGGCGAGCCAAGGGTCTCTCCGCGGTTGGAGGTATCGTAGCACCGCAGGTGATGCGTGGCCGGGATCAGCGGTCGCGCGGGCGCCTGGGGAGCTCTCGATGTCTGGACCGCACACGCTGCCCACCGTCCTCGTCGTGGAAGATGAGGAGGAGGTCCTGGAGCTGTTGGGCGAGTACCTGAGGGCGCGAGGATACGGACTCAGGACTGCCTACGATGGCGAGTCTGCGCTGGAGATCATCCGGTCTGGTGGTGTCGATATCGTGCTGTCCGATCTCAAGATGCCCCACCTGGGTGGCCTCGAGCTGCTTGGCCACGTGCGGTCCCATCCGACACCGGTGGCCTTCATCCTCATGTCCGGGTTCGCGACCGTCGATTCAGCCATCGAGGCGCTCAAGGCCGGGGCGTATGACTTCCTGCGAAAGCCGTTCAAGCTTCGTGATGTGCACCATGCGTTGAGCGATGCCGCGGCGCGGCTGGAGGAAGTCCGCGCGGCGAGCCGCAGGCGCGACCTGCTGGCGTTCTACGAACAGGCTCATGGGATTTCGGATCCGGACGACCTGCCGAGGCTTTTCGGGACGCTTGCATCGGTTGCGCGTCGAGAGACCAAGGCGGAGGAGGTCGCGCTCTGGCTGGTCGGCGCGGGGGGGTGGGACCCCGTCGCGCGAGGCGGGCGCGTGCAGGCGCTCCGGCGCATCGACGTCGGCAGCGTCTCGGCCGACGCCGGTGGTGCCATGGAGTCTGGGGTGCTCGCATTGCCGCTGCGGCTGGCGGACCGGCGAATCGGTGCGCTCGCAGTCGCAGGCGGTGCAGCGCGCACCGACGCCCACCGGATCCGACTCCAGCGGCTGGGGCGAGCGCTGTGCGACACCCTGGCCCGGGTAGGCTGGCGGCCGGACGGGTAGCGCGGCGCTCGGGCCTGACAT
>JAYYRS010000551.1:0-3530 GCA_036126975.1 Myxococcota bacterium | reverse complement strand
GTCACCGAGAAGCCGCGTGCAAGTATGGACTCGACCCCATTGGGTGTGCGCAGGCCGACATCGTACCGCCCCGGCTCGAGCCCGGCGGGTACGCGCGCACTGAGCGCATCCAGTTCCTGGAGGCTGACGCCCTCCAGAGGGGTCCGGTTCCCCTCAAGCGTGAGCCAGGCGTCGAACTGGCGGTCGATCTCGAACCGGTCGGAACCCGTGGCGGCGATGCCGGGGTAGAAGTCGTTTCCGAGCAGGACGACGTCGGTGGTCTCTCCATTCCAGCCCCAGGCCGGGTCCATGCTCACGAGTTCGGGTGCATCCACGGGCTGCACGCAGGACACCGCGAGGACGAGCCCCCCGAGCCGGAACGGGAACTGGACGGTATGGCGCACCACGAGCCCAGCCTACCCGAATGATGGAGCCATGGCCTGACAATCAGAAGAGCAGGCGGTAGCCGAGCGTCGCCATGAAGCCGCCGACCGGTCCCCTCCAACCGATTCCATCCGGCGATGTCGCAAGGAACAGGTAGCCGACGTCCGTCGTGAGCTCTCCCCCTCGGAGCCGCAGTCCGCCGCCTGTTCCAATCTCGAGACCCGGGTTTGCGAGTGCAATGCCGCGCGCCGCTACCGTCTCGTCCACTTGCGCCTCGATTCGGTACGGTGCCAGCACGAAGGAGGCGCCCAACCAGCCGGCAAGCCGGCCGCGCTCCTGCCGCGTCGCGGCTCCGATTCCCACCGGCACCATTGTCAGGTCGACCGTGACGTCGAGGCCGGTCACGTCGGTCGCCGTGGCTCGCTCGCCGTAGAGGCCAAGCCACGCGCGCCCGTAGATCCGACCGCGCGCAACAGGCAACAGCAGGTCTCCCGAAACGCGGAGAAAGGGACTCGACACGCCGCGGGGACCCGCGAGCCACCCGATGGCGAATCCGGGGGCGCGGCGTGCCTCCCGAGGGACGACATCGAGATCTGTGCTGGTCGCCGCGAAGCTCCCATCCTCGGACTCCGCGGAGATGCGGACCCGTCCGTAGGCCATTCCGGGCGGCGGTGCCCAGAGCGCTTCGTACGTGCCATCGGCACGCCTCCGGGGCCGCGTGACCACGCCTTCGGACGAATGCAGCCGCAGTCCCGGGTCCGCAACCGGATTGCCTTCCTGGTCTTCGAGTCGAACGAGCACCCTCGCCCGCTCGACCCCGGTCAGGACCAGCGTGCCGGGGTCGGTACTGAGAAACACCCGCCGGACCAGCCCACTGCGGATCGCGACCCGGATGCTTGTCTCCAGATCCGCGGTGTCGGGATGGGCCCCGACGGAGCTGGCGGGAGGCAGGGTGATGCGACGGATCCGGCCAGCCGCCTCGACCTCGGCCGTGGCAATCCCCGCGGGCGTGGGCATGGCTGCGGTCGCCCATCCTCTCTCATCCGTCCTGACCTCGAGCTGGGAATCGCCAATCCGGACCCACACCTTCGCGCCAGCAATCGGGTGCCCGGCCGCGTCCAGGGCCCGGGCGTGGATCCTGGCGTGGCTCGCGCCGCCTTCTCGCTCTCCTCCAAGCCGGAATCCGCGAATGGGGCCCTGCCCCACCGGGGCCGTCCAGCGGGCCGTCAGGGTGTCCCCACCGGCCGCAACCGCTGCATCGCCCGCGTAGACGGCGCGAAGGGCCGCCGCCCCGCGCTGGGTCTCCTCCAGGGAGCCCAGTTCTGCTTCGAGCTGGACGTCCTCGGACGGCAGGCGGTCGCCATCCTCGTCAAGAACCAAGACGCGGACGGCCGCCCGGGGAACGTCTGCACGGAGTTCGGGGGGCGAAACGCGGATGTCGAGGGCTTCCGGGCTCGGAGGCGGCGGCGGAATGCGGACGGTCGCGAGGGCGACGCCAGCAACGGTGCAGTCCACTCGTACAGCGAACGCGGTGTCATCCGGCTGCCTGGGTACGGTCGCGGTCCACCGACCGGGAAGGACGGGTACGACCCGTGCATGCGTGCCGAGCGACGTGACGCACCGAGGCGCGGCGCCGGTCCAGGGACTTCCAACCGCCGAGACGGCAAACAGATGCACCCGGGGAGAGCGCTCCTGGCCCGGCAGACGTGCCTCGGCGAGCGCGGCGATGGCCGGCCGCGATGCGCCGCCCAGGCTGAGCTGGCTCCGCTGGACGTTTCCGGCAGCATCCTCCAGGAGCAGCGTCGCAGTCGTTTCCCCTGGGCGGACTTCCGCCCGCGCGTGGGCGACCCCGTCGTCGCCAGCAATCACGGGTCCGTAGCTTCTGCGACCGATTTCCACCGTGACCCGCGTACCGGGTTCGGTCTGCACTGGAAGCCGGGGGCGGGCCCGGAGCATCACCACGGTGGCAGCGGGGACTCCGGGGTCGTCTGGATCATCGAGCAGGAGTGGAATTGCCCGAGGAAACGGGTCCGGCCCGGGCCGCCACGCGATGCCATCCGCAACCCGAGCCGTGGTTCCCTCGGGGCCCTGCAACCGATGGGCATCCGTGGCGCCCTCGACCGGAACCAGGAGTGCATCCGCACCACCAATCGTCAGCGCATGGGTGCGCGCCAGACGCGAGCTCGGCAAGGGCCTGGGCTCCACGGGCTCCGGAAGGTCCACCGTGGTCTCGCCTGTGCGGATCAGAAGGCGCGCCTCGCCGGTGGCGTCCGGCGCGCGATACCGGAGCCGCCAGCGCCCATCTCCCAGCGATTCGGGACGGCCGACGAGCGCGCCCGTCTCTGCGCTGGCCACCAGGGTCCCCTCACCCGCCACCGCAACCTCGAGCGGAATCTCGTCGCCTGGACGGACCATGCCCTCGGTCGCCACCAGGACCGGACCCGGAGCAGCCACTGCGACTGCGGCGATCGAGAGAAGGCCAGTTGCGTACATGGGTGCAGGGTACATGGCGGCGGCGTCAGGCGACTCCCGCGCCGTCCTTCACCATCCGACCTCCACCGAAATCGCCGACGGTGGCCGGGAGTCCCGCTCGATGCGGGCCTCGGCGGTCGCCTGGACTCCGGTCGGGTCCGATGCGGTCATGGAGATGGTGTTTGGCCCCTCCGTCAGTGCCACCGAGGCCGTGAACTCCCCGTCCCGGCCCGCTCGGATGGTCTGCCGTTCCCCGTCGGGGCCGGAGACCCGGACCGCCGCATAGGGAGCAGTCCGACCCTCGAGTCGCGCCTTCTCCTCGCGCACGGCCGTCTCGGGCCAGGACACCTGCAGAAGGAGCTGCATCGTGGCATCGTCGACCACTCCTGGCTGCTCGGGGAGTGCACCCAGCCGCTCCCCGGCCTGCAGGGACTCGACACCGTCGATACCGACGAGTTGGACGGAGCCGCGGCTAGGGCGGACCGCAAGGCCGCCATCCGGATCGACGCCCACCCGAACGTCGGCGTCCATCGCAACGATCTACCGACCCCGGCTGGTGATGCCCAGCACCGGCGAGCTCGGCGTAACCCTCGCTTCCAGGCGCCCTCCCTCGAGCTCCACCCGTACCCCCTGCTCGTCGACCTCGAGAACGCGGATGCTGGACCGCTCCGCAAGTTCGAGACGTGTGGCATCGC
>JAYYRS010000550.1:0-3230 GCA_036126975.1 Myxococcota bacterium | reverse complement strand
CCCGGATCACCACCAGCCTGCTGCCGCCGGGGTGGCGGATCCCAACGCGCGCGGTCCATCAGGCGCTGGCTCCCTTTGCCGACCACGCGCGTCCCTGGCAGGACGCGACCCGCGCGACCGACGGGCCCACGACGCGGGGCGTGATGGTGCACGGCACCGAGGACCTCTCCGCCGGGATGGCGCGGCAGATCGCGACCTGGCTCACTGCGGGCAGCCTGTGCGACCGTGCGGACAGGATCGACTACCTCGCCGCGATCCAGGGGACGCGCGTGCCGCTGTGGGTCCTTGCATCCGATGGAGATGGGCTCTGCCCACCCCAGGCCGCAGCACCCGTCGCAGAGGCGGCGGCCCCTGGTTGTGCCACCTGGACGGTGCTCGGTAGCCGATGGGGGCACCTGGACCCCCTCCTCGGCCGCGACGCTCCGGGACAGGTACACGCGCCACTGGCGCGATGGCTGGACGGACTGCGAACCCGCTGTTGGGACGATCTGGCGCGCTGAAGCCGCGCAGAGGGTTTCCGCATGCTCCACGGTGCGCACGTTCCACGACGCAGCCCCTGGCGTCGGATAGGCCCGGGGTGCGACCCGAGGAGGGCCCGGTGGCAAAGAAGGCAACGAGACTGCTGCTCTGGACGACTGGAATCGGTCTGTTCATCCTCTCGGCGACCGTCCTCGCCGCCGTGCTGCTGGCAGACGCCGAGCCGCCGGGTTTCGAGACCGACCCGGAGTGGCTGCACGTGAAGCTCTCGGGGTCGCTTCGTGAGTCGCCCGGCGCCGAGAATCTCCTGGTGGACCCGGTCGACATGCCACCCTTGACGACCGAGGTGGCTTCCGCCATCCGCCACGCGGCGCAGGATGACGACATTGCTGGACTCTTCCTCGAGCTCTACCCGCTGTCGCTCGGGTGGGCCTCGACCCAGGAGATCCGGGACGCCATCGGCGAACTCTCGGCGGCCGGAAAGCCATGCCGGGTGTGGGCGGACACGCTCATGAACAAGGAGTACTACCTCGCATCCGCGTGCTCCGAGGTCTACGCACCGCCCAACGCGCTCATGCTCGTCAACGGACTCGCCGTGACCCGCACCTACTACAAGGGGACGTTCGAGAAGATCGGTGTCGTACCGAACTTCGAGCACGTCGGGGACTTCAAGAGCGCGGTGGAGCCCTACGAACGGACCGGCCCTTCCGACGCAGCCAGGGAAGCGGACGCGGCCCTCCTGGATTCCCTCTACAGCCAGATGGTGTCCGCCGTCGCAGTCGGGCGAGCGGTGGACGAGACCACGGCTCGCGGCTGGGTCGACGACCCCCCCGTATCACCAGAAGCCGCCGTCGAGGCCGGGATGCTCGACGGGGCTCGGTACCGGGACGAGATCGAGGATGGACTCGATGGGGACAAGCTATCTCGCATGAAGTACCTCCGAGAACTCCGGCAGGAGTGGACGCAGAGCGGAGACGGCGTCGCGGTGATCTACGCCGAAGGCGCCATCGTGAGCGGGAGCAGTTCGTCCGACTTCTTCGGGTCCCAGTACGTGGGCGACCGGACACTTCGGAAACATCTCGCCCAGGCGCGTGAGGACGAAGACATCAAGGCCGTGGTCCTCCGGGTCAACTCTCCCGGTGGCAGCGGGCAGGCCAGCGATGCCATCTGGCGGGATGTGGCGCTCACCCAGGAAGTGAAGCCCGTCGTGGTCAGCATGGGAGACTACGCCGCAAGCGGTGGCTACTACATTTCGATGGGCACGAGCCGCATCTTCGCCGAGCCCGGTACCATCACAGGCTCCATCGGTGTCTTCGGCGGCAAGATGAACCTCGCCGGCGCGTACGAGAAGGTCGGCGTCAGCCTCCACACCGAACAGCGCGGCCGATACGCCAATCTCTTTGGTTCGACCAGCGACTTCGATGACCTGGAGCGCCGGAAATACCAGGATTTCCTCGCCTCCTTCTACACCACCTTCGTGACCAAGGCGGCGGCCGGTCGCGGGATGTCGTACGAGCGTCTCCACGCGGTCGCCCAGGGCCGCGTCTGGACCGGCACGCAGGCGGTGGAGCGGGGGCTGGTCGATGAGCTGGGCGGACTGGACGCGGCGGTCGCACATGCAGCGAGCGCTGGGGGCATTCAGGGCGAAGCCCGCATCATCCGGCTGCCTGAGCGCAAAGGCTTCCTTGACGCGATGCTCGAGGAGTTGTCGAATCCGGAAGAAGCCGGTGAAGCCTCGCTCCGCTCCGCGGGCGCCGCGCTCGAGGCCCTCCCGAGCGACGTCCGGGCCGGTCTCGGTGCGATTGAGCAGCTGCAGCGGGTCGCCGGCCATGGCGAGGCCATCACCCTGCTTCCCGGTGCGCCCTCCATCCACTGAGACCGGTCGCTGCGGTTCGCTACTCGTCCCACGAGGAGAGGTCGGGCTCTGCGTCGCACATGGCCGGCTCGACGAAGGTGCACGTCGTGGCGAACCGGAACCGCGCAGCAAATCCTGTCGTGAGCGCAACGTTCAACCCATCGAACGTCTCGGCGTCGGCGTTCCAGGTGCCCGCGATACCGACGGCGTACACCGACTCGTCCGGGAAGGCCTCGGCGGGGATGTCGACCCGGGCGATCCCATCATCTCCACGGGCAAAATCGTAGAGTTCCACGGCGCCCTCCGGAGTCTGCTCATGGGTCACCACCCCGGTCAGGACGTCGATCACCATCACGATCGCGGCATCATAATCCTGGCCTCCAAGGTCGAGCCCGAGAGGCACCTTCGCCCGGTGGTCGGCGGGCAGGTCAAATGCCGGTGCATCGGGAAGACCGACGCTCAGCCCCTTCAGCCCCTCAGCTGTGTCGATCTCGAGGCGTGCCTCGGTCAACGGATAGTAGGCGAGGCCCATGTCGCCGGTTGCGGTGTACTCGCCCGGAATGGCCTCCTCCATCCCCACACCCTGCCCATCGACGACCAGCCGCACCGACTGACCGCCAAGCCCATCCCCGTCGAGTCCGCCGGCCCGTTCCGCCTGGACAAGCCACGCAGAAGCGGTGGCGCCCCCCTCAAGGTCGGTCAGGCCGAGGGCCATGTCCACGCGGTGATCCGCCGCAGGCGCGACCCCGAGGATCGAGACGCTGGCCACGGTGGGGTTGGTGTAGGCGTCGAAGGCATCCCGGAGGGAGAGCAGCTTCTCGATGTCACCGCAGCCGGTGAGGAGCAGCATGGGGAGCAGGTTTGTCAGGCGCATGGAACCTCCGCCGACCCACTGCGG
>JAYYRS010000549.1:0-2749 GCA_036126975.1 Myxococcota bacterium | reverse complement strand
CGCGGCTGCTCCGGAATCGCCAGCGCCACCCACCCACCGGGTCCGAAAGCTCGTGCTTGCCGCCAAACTGGCCCAGCAGGAGGACCTTGTCGATGGCGTCGGGATGGCGGTGGACGAGGTGAACCCGATGGCGCATCTCCATGACCAGCACGTGATCCGCCCAGTGCATGTCGTCTTCGGCGATGCCGGATGAGACGTGTCGGGAGATGTCCACCCCCATCTCTCCCATCACCCGGATTGCCAGCGGGTCGGCGGGCCGGCCCTCCAGGCCCATGATTCCGCCGGAGCGGACCTCCGCACCTCTCGCCCTCGCCCAGCCCTCGGCCATCGGAGACCGGCAGATGTTGGCCGTGCAGACCATGAGGAGTCGGAGGGGACGTTCCATGGTCGGCTACTGGCCCACGCTGCAGGCTTCACCAGCGCTGGAACCGTCGAGCGTGTAGGCCGCACACCGCCGGCAGTCCGAGTCTCCGGCGAACGCCAGGACGGCCCGTTGCTGGCCCTCGAGCCGAAGGTCGCCATCAGGGACCGCCGCGCAGCCCGCTCCGAGGCCAGCCGCCTGGAAATGCACGGCGCCGAGGCCGCCAAGGATGGCATCGCCATCGATCCGCGTACGGCCGTCGCGGGTCGTCTCGTACCGGGCGGTCACGGTCCACTGTTGCCAGAGGGGCTCGCGGGGGTCGTCGGCGTCGGCACGGCTGAGCCAGCCCTCGGCACTCGCGGCGACATTCACACGGACGGCCTCCTCCAGTGTGCTGTCGTCGACTCCGTCGACATAGACGACCGCGCCGCGGAGGGTGATGCGGTCGAAGCTCGCATCGTCGACGTCGCCCATCACCGCGACATCGAAGTCATATCGCTCCCATGCCCAGCCCGAGGCGTCCCAGCGGTCCTCTGTGACCTCGCCGGTGAACTCATACCCCTGGGAGCTCCGGCAGTTGTAAGTGCGGTAGGTCGTCGCAGTTCCCGAGACCTCACGCACGGGGCAGGTCCCCTCGTCCGCCACCGTGGGGCGGAGCACCGCCGACCAGAGTTCCTTGGGAATCATGATTCCCGGTTGGTCCCAGTCGAGTCCGGGAACGAACTGCTCCGCGCCCAGGTAGGCCGCGTTGGGGTCAGAGAGGTCCATGGGTTCCCCGCCGATGGCGAGCGTGGCACCCAGCCCCTGGTCCGAGACCACCCACGGGCTGGTGCCCGTGTCGGCAGGCGAGCCGGCGCAGCCGACCAGGAGACATGCAGCAGCGGAAAGACGTGTCATGGAACAGAGGATGCCATGAGGCAGGGAATGGAGGCCTCGATGTCCGGTCGCGGCGCGGGGCAGGACGTGCCCGGCTCGAACGAAAGACGGCGCGTGGGGTCGACGTTGCGGAGCCGTGCTGCCCCGTGCGCGGTCCGCAAGCGTTATCCTCCGGCCGGCCTGAATCTCCTTGGAGGGTGCCATGGGCAGCGGTGACCCCATCGATGACCTCGTGGACCGCGTGGTGGCGCGCGTCCAACAGCGGATGCAGGTGGATGCCGTGCCGCCCTCGCCTGTGCTGCATGGCACCTGGCAGGACCACTCCTTCGCCCAGCTGGTGCAGGCCGGTGCGGACCGGGTGGGCACCTCTGGGGCGGTCCCGTCGGATGCCGGTCGGATTGCAGGCGCCATCGACCACACCCTGCTCAAGCCCACCTCCACCCGCGCCGACATCCTCAAGGTCTGCGAAGAGGCCCGGAGGCATCGGTTCGCGTCGGTCTGCGTGAACTCGACGTGGATCGGTCTCGTCGCGCAGCTGCTGGCAGGCTCCACGGTCAAGCCCATCTGCGTAGTGGGATTTCCCCTCGGGGCGATGTCCACACCGTCCAAGGCAGCCGAGACCCGGCAGGCCATCGCCGATGGTGCCCAGGAGATCGACATGGTGATCAACATCGGCTGGCTCAAAGGTGGCGAACATGACGCGGTCTTCGACGACATCAAGGCCGTCGTGGATGCCTCCGCTGGCCGGCCCGTGAAGGTCATCCTCGAGAACACCATGCTCGACCGGCAACAGAAGATCGTGGGCTGCACGCTCTCGAAGGCGGCGGGCGCTGCCTTCGTGAAGACCAGCACGGGGTTTGGCGGTGGGGGTGCCACCGCAGAGGATGTCGCCTTGATGCGCGCGGTCGTTGGGCCTTCGGTGGGCGTCAAGGCCAGCGGTGGCGTCCGGACTGCCGATGATGCAAGGAAGATGCTCGCGGCCGGCGCAAATCGGCTGGGCGCGAGCGCGAGCGTGGCCATCGTGACGGGCGGTGCCGGCAAGGGTGGCTACTGAGGTGACCACGGGCCTCGGAATCGACACCATCCTGACCATCCGGCGTGAGGGGGGACGGCTCTCCGCGTCCCAGATCGACGCCTTTGTTCGTGGCGTGGTCGATGGGAGCGTCACGCGGTCCCAGGCCGCAGCGTTCCTTGCCTTCACCGCTGTTCGGGGGATGGACGACGAGGAGACCGCAGCGCTGACGCGCGCGATGGCGGCCTCCGGCGACGAGTTGTCCTGGCCGGGCCTGGACGGGCCCATCGTCGACAAGCATTCCACCGGTGGGGTGGGGGACAAGGTCAGTCTCGTGCTGGCTCCGCTCTGGGCCGTGCTGGGCGCCCGGGTACCCAGGATCTCGGGGCGGGGGCTGGAGCACACCGGGGGGACGCTCGACAAGCTCGAGTCCATTCCAGGGTTTCGTGCAGACCTGACGATGGCAGAGCTGCGGCGCACCCTCGCGGACGTGGGCTGCT
>JAYYRS010000548.1:0-13377 GCA_036126975.1 Myxococcota bacterium | reverse complement strand
GCTCATGATGAGGTCGTAGCGCTTCTCGTTCAGCGCCAGTCCCGACCGTGCGTCCCGCCACATCCAGTTGATGCGGGGATTCTCGAGCGAATGCAGGGTCTCCCCGGGCCGCTCCCGCAGCAGGTCCCGAAGGGTCGTATTGATCTCGTAGGTGTCGACCTCGACGCCCTCCACCCCGAGGATGGTCGTCGCAGAGATGCCAACGCCGCCACCGATCACCAGGGCATCCTCGAAGGCGCGGTCCTTCATGGCGAGCACGCCTGCCGCCGCCGGCAGCCACGCGTACGGCTCCCCGATGTGGTCCTGACCATCGGAAAGCTGTGAGTGCCACATGCCATCGATGTAGACGTCTCCCGGTGCCGTGATCTCGACGACCCCGTCGCGTCCCCACCATGCGGTTTCGCCCCAGTGGTCATGCGAGCGAGGCCGCGTCACGCCCCAGGCGATGGATGCCACCGCGGCCAGGGTCAGCATCGTGGCGAACAGCCGATGCCGGGCTGCTCCCGCTGCGACCGCACCGACACCGGCAGCCAGCGCGAGGGCACCCCATGTGAGGGGAGCTTCGAAACCCACGAGCGTAAATCCGAGCACGCCCAGGCAGGAGCCGACGGTGTTGGCCGCCGCATACCGACCCAGATCGCGCCCCCAGTCATCCGCGAGGACTCGCACGAGCCCGCCATACAACATCCCGAAACCCATGACCGGCAGGCTCATCAGCACGGCTGACGGCAGCAGGGCGACCGCGCCGGTGTCGCGCAGCACGATGTGCAGTACCGGAACGACACCCAGGCCCAGTCCGGTCGCGGCACCGACGCCCGCAATCGGAACCATGAACCGACCGGCTGCTGCAACCCCAATCGACCACTGCACGAGGAAGGCGCACAGCGCGACCGCGAAGGTTTCAGGACGAGGTTCATGGGCCAGGGTCAAGGACCGCATCAGCCACATCTCGTAGCCGAGGCTCAAGAAGCCGAGAGCAAAACCCAGGGTCTCCTCCAGGCGCAGGCCGCGGATCGGAGCCGGCCGGGCGCGCGCTGCACCCGGGTCGGCCGGGCGACCCCACGCCAGACCGACGAACCCCATCCCCGCCACGGCATTGCATGCCACCGCGACCAGGAGGCTCTGGCGTTGTCCGAGCCACGGAAGGAGCGCAGCGTGAGCGGTCCACGCACCGAGCGCGGCCCCCGCCGTGTTCACGAAGAACAAGGCCGGGACGAGCGCGTCCGAGTCCGATCCCAGCTGCCGCTGGCAGGCGGAACCGGCCAGCGGCAGTGTCGCGCCCATGAGAAGAGTCGGCGGCAGGAGCAGCAGCGTCGCCGAGACGCCGTAGACCAGCCGAAGCGGCAGCCCCAGCTCCGCGGCGACGCGCCACGCACCGTAGATGGAGTGCGTCAGGTCAAGGCCCAGCAGCACCGCTACCAGCAGATTCGCCACGGCAAGTGCCAGCTCGACCCCTGCCAGCGCAGCCAACGGGGATCGCAGCCGACCGACCCACCGCGCCGCAAGCGCGGCGCCCACGCCGAGACCGCCCAGAAAGACCACCACGACGACCATGGCAGAGAGCGTCTCTGAACCGCCGAGGAAGATCCGGAGCGCGCGCTGCCACAGCACCTGATTGAGCACCCCCGCCACCCCGGAGAGGACGAGCCCGGCGAGCAGCACGAGGAGGGAACCAGCCGGCATGACATCTCGTTTCAGGCGGCAGCCCGGGATCGGGGCGCGGTCATTCGGCGGCAGCCTACTCCAGCGACTGTCGCGTCGCCGGACCCGGACTCATCCGGGCTCGGCCCGCTCCACCTTGGACTGGACCACCCGGAATCGTCTCGCCACGAAGGCCGGGTCCGTGAGGCAGGCTGTTCCCGCAGGATTCAGTCCCGTGACATGGAAGTCGCTGAAGGCGGCCGTGAAATTCATCGGCCGCTGGCGGATGAGGTTCACACCCACGGACGCCCCTGCGTCCGCAAATGCATCCATCAGCCTCTCGAGCCAGACGGGGTCGGTGGTGTACGCATAGCTGGCAATGGCGCCGAAGCGAGCGGCGTCGGCGGTGGCACCGGCCAGGGCAGCATCGCGATCCTCCGCGTCGATGAGGAACGCGATCGGTCCGAAGTGTTCCCGCTGGCAGAGTGCTCGGTCATCCGCCGACAGGGCCACCAGCAGCGGCGTCGCGGTCCGGGCATCCGGATGCTTGGGATGCCGGTAGCCTCCACCTGCGCGCACGACGCGCACCCCAGGTTTCGACCGGAGTTCTTCCATCGCATCCAGCGTCCCGGTGCTGTGCAGGGCGCCACAGAGGCCCGCAGCCACCTCTGGGTCCTCGACCAGATTGTCGACGGCTGCAACGAGCCTGGACCGGACCTCGTCGGGGGGAATCACCTGCGTTCCCTGACGCACCCCGGTCCTGGGAATCCAGATGTTCTGCGGTGCGGTGCACATCTGCGCGCTGAACAGCACGAGTCCGTAGGCAATGGCCTCCAGCACCGCATCGAGGTCAAGCACGGATTCCAACACGACGGCATTGCAGCCCGCGGTCTCCGTATAGACCTGCTTGTCGCGCTGGTGCTCCTCGATCCACATTCCGAACGTCTGCCCCCCCGTGAAGTCGATGATGCGGGTCTCGGGGCGATGGAAAAGCTGCAGGGCGACCGGTTGGTCCCAGGTGTCGCAGGCGAGGGTCAACAGGTTCGGGTCGAAGCCCGCCTCGGCGAGGACCTTCCGCCCGGTGCGTACCGCGATGGCGACCGGCAGGATTGTCTCGGGATGGGGCTTTACGACAACGGGGTTGCCCGTGGCCAGATTTGCGAGGATCGCGGGGTATGCGTTCCATGCGGGATAGGAACCGCACGACAACACGACCGCCACGCCCACGGGGACGAGCCGGTAGCGCTTGTCCAGCTGGACCGGTGCTCCCGTTCCAAACGGGCGGGTGAAGGTCGCCCGCTCCGGGATCTCCGACATCGCAGACCAGGCTGCCGCGGTCGCCTCCAGCCCTCGGTCGAGCGAGCTCGCGCCGGAGCCTGCGAAGGCGAGCATGAACGCCTGCCCTGTCGTGTGCATCGTCGCGTAGGCGTTCTCGAAGGACTGGCGCGCCCAGCGGTCCAGCATCTCCATGCACACCCCGACGCGCGCACGCCGAGAAGCGCGCTTCCAGCCCGGCCATGCTGCAGAGATCGCGTCATAGAGACCATCGACATCTGCGCGCGGATAGGTCACGCCCAGGGCGCGCCCCGTGAACGGGGAGACCTCGCTGCCGACCCGCCCCGACTCCCCGGGCTGATTCAGCTTGAAGGGTCGGCCAAGCTGCTTCTCGAAGGCAGCGCGCCCCGCCGCAGGCGCGCCCTCCGGATGCCGCCGCCGAGAGGGCGACTCGATGAACGGCGAGTAGGCATGCCGGCCACGATTGGCCGCTACAGCAGCCTCGAGTCGCTCCGACCAGCGTGCGAACCACCGTTCGGCGGGCGTTTCAGTCATGGCAGCGCCTCCAGACAAGCGCGTAGCGTCGTACCACCCCGGAGCGGGCCGTCAGCTCGTAGCGGAGGCGCAGGGTGTCCCCGTCCAGCGTCGCAAGCCTGCGATTCTCGACGCCGACAAGTTCCGGCGTCTGGGCGAGCGTCACGGTGTGGATGACCGAATGCCCCTCGACGCGCCACTGGCCTGCATACGACAGGTAGGAGTCGAATGCCGCCTGCTTGGCCGCTGCACCCGCCGCGGCCGAGGTCTCGAGCCGAGCGACGCCGAGCGGAGCCCGATCGGACCGACTGAGAATGGCGCTCATGTGGCCATCCGCCGCATACACCAGCAGTCCGGAGGCATCCCGGCCGAAGGGATGCAACGGGGCGCGACCATCCGAGAAGGTGATCTCGAAGGATGAGAGGGACCAGCTGCCAACAAGTTCTTCCGCGCGCATCCGTCCTCCCCAGGCAGCGTATCGGGTTGCGCCGCACGCCAGCCGCGCGACTGTCGCCGTCGGCCATGCCATGGAGGTGTATGCAAGTTCGCCGCCACGGGACCTCCATTGTGTCCGATCCCATCGAGCAGCAGACACTTTCTCCGAAAGACATGCCGTCATCGTCATTTCAACGATGGGTCCATCCAGCGTACATGGACTCCAGCCCGCTATCGTCCATCCCTGCCACGGCCCGCCCAGAAACCCACGAACCCCGGCCGCTGACGCCGCCCCCCGCCACACCCGCCCGGGCTTGACCCGGCCTCCGCCTTTTGTACACTGCCGCCGTGCTGGCCCGTATTTCGGCCGACCCAAACGAGCCTCTCGCACTTCGGAGCCACGGCACCCATCCTCCAGCATGCGCCGCCGTCTCCCGGCGCGCTGCTTCTCCCGACTCACGCTTCGTCCCCCACGCTGGCGTGAGCCACCCACCGTACAAGGAGTCTCTCATGACCATCCGACCCCTGACCGCGCTGCTCATCGGCGCCTCGCTCACGTTCACCGCATGCGACAACAAGGACGTCGACGCGACGACCGACTCTGGAAACTCGCTGAGCCCCGGTGACGACACCGACACCGACACAGACACAGACACAGACACGGATACCGACACCGATACATCGTCCGACACCGACACACCCGTCGATGCAGACGGAGATGGATTCGACAGCTCCGTGGACTGCGACGACAACGACCCCACAATCAATCCGGACGCGGCCGACGACCCGACGAACACCGTCGATGAGGACTGCAACGACGTGGTCGCATCGGTCGATACCACCTCCTTCGCAATCGCGAACGGCAGCTTCGAGGACGCCGGCGCCGCCACGACCAGCTGGGGTGGCGAGACGCCCGACGTCTGGGCCGGCCTGGGCTTCGAGTGGCACGCGACCCAGCTTGGGAACGCCAACCTCTACGGAGACGCCGAGGATTCGGGCGAGCAGGTCGCCGCCCCGACGGGCGACAAGTACCTCAAGATCTGGCCGGACCGGGACACGAACCCCTACGGCGACGAGTCCCCCGTGCTGCAGGAGTTCACCGACAACTCTCCAGCAGACCGGACCTTCTTCCTCGCGGCCAGCGGGATGGTGCACAACAGCTCGCCGCTCAAGGGCGACACCACCGCCGTTGTATGGATCAAGTGCTTCGACGACGGCTACGCCATGCAGGGCGATGCGCAGTCTGCACCCCTGACCAAGGACTCGACCCTCGACACCTGGAGCGTCCAGTGGACCACGGTGACCTGCGGCCCGAACACCACCAAGGTCCAGGCCGTGCTGTCCCTCAACACGCCCGATGAGGATCTCGACGGAGATGGTGCCGTGGACGGCCCGCAGACGACCGGCAATGTGTACTACGACGATGTCATCTTCGGTGAGTATGTCAACTGAGCCCTGCCATCGGCGGCCATTGGGCCCACGTGTGGTCCTCACACTGGGCCTTCTGGCCGCGCCCGGTGTCGCCCCGGCCTCCCCCGGATCGGCGACCGCGGCGCCTCCGGCGACCGCCTCCCCGGAAGCCGCGCCGCGGGCCCGTGTGTTCACGGACAACCGCGGCAGCGTGCTTCTCGTTGACGATGCTCCCTTCCTGATCAAGGGAATGAACTGGGGCTACATGCCCATCGGGCAGAACTACCAGTACGGCCTGTGGTCGCAGGACGAACGATTCATTGAGGAGGTCCTGCATCGGGAGATGACCATGCTCCGGGACATGGGCGTCAACTCGATCCGGCAATTCGATGACATCCCACCCCGGTGGGTGACATGGATCTACGAGAACTACGGCATCTGGACGATGGTGAACCCCCACTTCGGCCGGTATGGGCTGGAGGTGGACGGCACCTGGACCCCGACCACCGACTACTCGAATCCGAAGCACCGGGCCGCCATCCTGGATGAGGTGCGATCGGCCGCGCAGCGCTTCGAGGGGGTGCCCGGCGTCCTCATGTTCATGCTCGGGAACGAGAACAACTACGGGCTGGTGTGGACCAGCTTCGAGATCGAGGCCCTGCCGGAGGAGGAGAAGGCCGCGGCCCGCGCCGTCCATCTGTACTCGCTGTTCGGCGAGGCGATCGACCTGATCCATGAAGAGACGCCCGGCGTCCTCGTGAGCATCAACAACGGCGACCTCCAGCACATCGACCTGGTCGCTGCGCACGCCGGTCAGATGGATCTGTTCGGAACGAATGTCTACCGGGGTGCGACCGCTCGGGACCTGTACCAGGAGGTCCGCGAGAAGCTCGACGTTCCGATCTTCTACGGCGAGTTCGGAGCGGATGCCTTCGACGCCGCGCGCATGAAGGAGGACCCCATCACGCAGGCCCGGTACGCGCGCTCGCAATGGCAGGACATCTACCTCAACACCTACGGACGCGGCGCCGGCAACGCCATCGGCGGCTACCAGTTCCAGTGGTCCGACGGCTGGTGGAAATACAAGCAGACCGAGAACCTGGACATCCACGACCCCACAGCCAGCTGGCCGAACCAGGCCTACCCCGAAGACTTCGTGGCCGGTCAGAACAACATGAATGAGGAATGGTTCGGCATCACGGCCAAGGGCTACCCGGACGAGGAGGGCCACTTCCTCGTGTTCCCCCGGCCCGCGTACTACGCGATCCAGCGCGCGTGGCAGCTGAACCCGCTCGACACAGACGTCTCGGACGACGAGATCCGCGCCCATTTCGACCAGGTGGACCCGGCTGGTGGCTACCTGCGGTACCGGACCGAAACGGCTGCCGGCGACGTACAGTGGCTGAAGCGCGCCCATGTCCGCGGCATCCGCCTCGACCTGTCGAGCACCATGACCGAGAACCACCTGCGCGTCGGAGCCGGCAAGCAGCGGCTCGATTTCGACCACACCGAATCGGTCTACCTTGATCTCGGCGCCCGACCGACCGACACCATCGAGGCGCGCGTTTCGCTCAACATGCTCGGCAACGTCGCGCAGAATCCCATCGACCCCCTCACCTACGAGTCACGGGCCGGGAAGCTCATCGCGACGGACACGGACGACCCCGAAGACATCGCAATGCTCCAGATGGCGGACCGACTGCGGCTCTACGCAGCCGAGGCGACCTGGAACCACCGACTCTTCCAGATGAATGCCTTCTACCGCGTCGGGCACTTCCACTGGGGCTATGAGGGCGACTTCTTCGGGGTGTACCAGGAGGCCTTCTATGGCGAGAACATCGACATATACGATGCCGCCGTGCCGATCGGTGCCGAGTTCGAGGGGCGCGGCCCGCTGACGGGCCTCGCGGTGGCCATCGGTCCCCAGCTCTACTGGGGCGCCAACCCCGCCGTGTTCACCCGCTATGGAAGGAACATCGGCAAGACCCGCTGGACGCTTCTTCATCAGGAGGATCTTACGCAGCAGGGTGCAGTGGCGAACAACCGCGCGATCCCCCAGCTCGTCACCCGGAAGACCACCCTCCACGCGGAACGGAACATCGGGCAGTTCCATCTGGATGTCGGCGGGATCATGGCGGGCACCGACCGTCTCGGCATGGGATTCGAGCATGTGCGGCCGGCCGGCAACGGACCGTCGTACCTGAACCAGGGCTTCCACGTCCTCGAAGACGAGATCGGCTGGATCGACACACTGGGCGCGAAGGCGAAGGTGACCTGGGAACCCGGTCCCACCCACATGTACCTGCAGGGCGCGTACCGCGGCCTCGTCGCGGACGGTGGACCAGACCCGACCACCACGTTCACCGGATGGAGTCTGAAGGATCACGGCCAGGGAAACGGGTTGCAGCTCCTCTCGGGGGTGGCCATCGACGTCGGCAGACTGCAGATCGCACCGAACGTGCTGTACCAGCAGCCGCTCATCGGTCCGAACCCCAGCCTGGGCGGCGTGTGGGATGCGGAGACCGGCTACTACTACGCCGGACTGGCACCCCGGAACACCATCGACGACCCCTTTGCGGTGCTCGGCAGTCGAGAGACCATCGCAGGCGAGATGCTCTTCGTGTTCGATCCGACCCCGGGCACATGGTTCTGGGCATGGGACAATCCCCTTCAGGAGGACGCCCCACTCGCCGCGGCGCTCGACCTCGTCTACCGACACCAGCCGACCAGCCGCGACGCGATGTTCGGATTCGATGAACGGGGAACGCTGTTCGCGTTCGCGGGTGCACCGCCAGCGGCGGACGTGTGGAACGCGACGCTCACCTTGCTCTCGAAGACCGGCCCGGAACATCGCGTCCAGGTGTCCGGCATGGTCGGCTCCGACCAGTCCACGGGAGATGACCCGCGCCTCGTCACGCGGACGGCGGTCACCGCGGATCTCTATGTCAAGACGGCCGCGCTGAAGACCGCCCTGCGCTGGAACGATTGGGGACCGTACGACTTCCATCGTACGTTCAACCTGACGTTTCCCTTCCAGGCCATGGCCGACATGTCGACGGGTGTGCGCGGATTCCGGCTCGAAGACACGGGGACGCGTCTGGGCACGCGGTTCAAGTACCGGACCTTTGACGAACACAGCCCGGACCCACTCCTCACCGGAAGCGAAGGCCACGAGCTCGAGATCCACTCCTACCTCACCTTCCAGATGTGAGGCCATCGATGCGCATCCTCACCCTTGCACTGCTGGCGGCCTGTGCGCCGGACCCCGCCACCTGGCGGACCGGTCAGGACCTGCGTGACCTGCGGTTCGACCCGTTCACGGACGACGTCGGCGTCCACCCCGACACCTCCATCCTGGATGACCCCCGGAATCCCTTCGCGGCGGGCTTCGATCCGGACAGCGACCTCAAATGGGACATCAACGACTCGGGGTGCGACCGGGCCGTGTACTCGTGGGCGACCGCGCTCGCGATCCAGCCCATGGGTGAGAGCCAGTTCTACACGGCTGGCTGCATGCAGGCGCTCTACGAGGGTGGGCGGGTCGCGGACGAGGATCTCTACCTGGTCTGGACCCTGGCAGTCCGCGGCTTCGAGGCGGTCCTCGCGGAGTTCCCTGATGACGTCACCTACGACGTCACCGGCACCATCGCCTACCCGCTGGCTCCGCTGGCCGAGCAGGCCCTCCTCGATCTCGGCGCCACCCAGCCGGACCGGGAGGCGGCCCCATGAACTGCAGACTGGCACTCTGTGGGGCCCTGCTCCTCGGCGGATGCCGACCGGACCCGGGAAGCCCGAACTATCCCAACCCCGATGCTTGGGACCCCACGTCGGACGACCCGGACTTCGTGGAGAGCGACAGTCCGTTCGAAGAGGGCGATGAGCGCCTCTCGATCGGCGTCTTCTACGAGGGAGGCTTCTCCGAGGAACTCCCGATCGACAACGAGACCCGTCACGTCTACGTCTACGAGGAGACCTACTCGATCGGCGTCAGCGAAAACCGCTTCGAGGGACTGTCCGCCGACTCGATCACCATCACGGGCGCCCAGGCATGGTGGGGCGGTGGGGTGCATTGGGACCAGCCGACCGACCTCTCGGCGTGGACGACGATGCATGTGGCGCTGGCGAGCACGGACGCGTCCTTCGCAGACTGGACGCTGGGGATGTCCGACGGCATCACGGAGGCTCGCGTGGACGTGGCCGAGCTCGGTTTCGTGCCGGACGGGACATGGCACTCGTTGCGGATCCCCCTCGGAGCGTTCCCCGGGCTGGACCTGAGCCAGGTCATGATCGTCATGCAGGTCATCGGGGAGAGCGGCACAGCCGGCGACGCACTCCTCATCGACGATGTCTACTTCACCAAGGAATGACCATGCGCTCGCTCCTCTCCCTTGGCGTGCTCGTTGGCTGTGTCGCGCCTGAACGCAACGATTCGCCTGTGGACAATGCATGGGTGAAGGTGTGGTCCGATGAGTTCGATGGTGAGGCGGGCAGCCCGGTCGACGCGGCAACCTGGAATCACGACGTCGGCGGGCACGGCTGGGGCAACGATCAGCTCGAGTACAACACCGATCGGACCGCGAACGTCTTCCATGACGGCGAGGGCCGACTCGTCATCCGCGCCCAGCGGGAGGCGTACGAGGGAAATTCCTTCACGTCGGGACGCATCACGACCATGGGAAAGGCCGAGTTCGGTCCCGCACGGATCGAGGCACGCATCCGGGTGCCAGAGGGCCAGGGAATCTGGCCTGCCTTCTGGCTGTTGGGAGAGGACTTCGAGGAGGTCGGCTGGCCCACCTGTGGAGAGATCGACATCCTCGAGCTTCGTGGGTCCGAGCCCGACACCATCATCACGACCGTCCACGGCCCCGGGTACAACGGAGGAGATGGCGTCGGCAACGGCACGCAGCTTGCCGGTGGGTCCTGGTCTGACGACTTCCACTACTACGCCGTGGACATCGACCCGGACCATCTCGTCTGGTGGATCGATGGAGAGCGGGCGCATACCGTGCGTCCCGGCGACCTTCCTGCCGGCACCAGCTGGGCATTCGACCGGGCCTTCTTCCTCATCCTCAACGTCGCCGTGGGGGGGAGATTCGTGCAGGCTCCGACAGCCGAGACCGACTTCCCCGCTGACATGCTGGTCGACTGGATCCGCGTATACGAACGCGCTCCCTGACTGCGCCGCCGCACGTCGCACCCGGCGAATCATGATGGCGCAGACGCCCGCGCGCTGCTCTTGCCGCAGGCGCCGTCTACCGGCGCCAGTCCATCAGCTTCCTGGACAGCTTCTGCGCCATGGGGGTGAATCGGGTCTTGTTGTAGGCGGATGCCACCTTGAACACGACCTCGGAGCGGGTGGGGTACGGGTGTACGGTGCTCGCAATCTGGACCAGGGTGATGCCGTGCGTCATTGCCAGGGTGACCGGCGCCAGCAGCTCCCCGGCGAGTTCACCCACGATGGTCGCTCCCTTGATGATCCCCTTTCGATCGGCGTATACGCGGCAGTAGCCGGCGGCATCCCCATCCGTTCGGCCGCGGTCGGTCTCGCTCATCGGCACCGTGAACGCCCGTATGCCTGGCAGTGCCTCCGCCTCGGGCCCGGTCAGCCCGACAGCTGCGACCTCCGGATGCGTGTACGTCACGCGGGGAATCACCAGGTCATCGACGTCGGAGGTTCCAAAGAAGAGCGCGTTGCGGAGCGCGAGCCGCGCATGGTGGTCTGCGGCGTGCGTAAACCCGGCCCGGCCGATCACGTCTCCCGCAGCGAAGACGTCGGGGTTGCTCGTACGGAGCTGCCGGTCCACCGTCACGCCCTGCGCGGTGTGGGCGACACCCGCGGCGTCCAGGCCAAGATCCACGTTCGGCCGCCGCCCGACCGACAGGAGGATTTCGTCTCCCACGACACGCGTGCCGTCCGTCAGCACGGCCACGCGGCCCTGGTCCGACCGCTCGAAGCGCTCGATCGCAACGCCAAGGCGTACATCCACACCGTCTGCACGGAGCTGCTGGGCCACGAGAGCGCTCGCGTCCGGCTCCTCCCGCTGCAGCACGCGCGCCCCCATGTCCAGCAGCGTCACTGCACTGCCCATGCGGGAGAAGGTCTGGGCGAGCTCGCACCCGATGACGCCAGCCCCCACGACGGTGAGTCTTTCGGGGAGGTCTTGCAGCGCAAAGATGGTCTCGTTGGTTCGCACACCCACATCCGGGAGCCCCGGAATGGGCGGAACGAACGCCCGCGCTCCGGTCGCAATGAGGGCCTTCGAGAATCGCAGGGTGGCTGTGCGTCCCTCCGTTCCGGACACGGTCACGCTGTTCCGCGACGCGAATTCCGCGCTGCCCAGGAAGACATCGACCCCGGCAGCGGCGAGCCGGGCAGCGCTGTCGTGCGGTCCGATGTCGGCGCGCGTCTTCCGCATCCGCTCCATGGCAGTGGTGAAATCCACGGACACATTCTCCGCCGCCACGCCGAACCGCTCGCCGTCCCGGGCTGCATGCGCGGCGCGACCCACACGAATGAGCGCCTTCGATGGGATGCAGCCGGTGTTCAGGCAGTCACCTCCCAGCATGCCCCGCTCCACGAGCGCGACCCGTGCGCCCACACCCGCGGCACCGAACGCAGCAACCAGACCCGCGGGTCCCCCGCCAATCACGACGAGGTTGTAGCGGGGAGCTGGGCTGGGCCAGACCCAGTCCGCGGGCGCGACATCCGCTCGGAGACGGTCGTCGTGTCCATTGCCCCCGACCAAGCCGTCCAGGCTCATGGCGCCTCCTCGAGGATGCGCAGGAGATGGTCGAGGCTGCGCTTGAACTCGGGCACATCGAAGTCCCCAGCGGCCGGAGCGAGGCAGGCGGCGAGGAGCCCGGGCACATCCGCCGCCCGCGCGCGCAGGGCCCGGCCTTCCGCCGTCAGGTGGGCCGTGACGATCCGTCCGTCGGCGTGCATCCGCCGACGTTCGAGCAGGCCCGCCGTCTCCAAGCGCTTCAGCAGCGGCGTGAGGGTCCCCGAGTCCAGCATGAGGTGTCGACCGAGCGCCGATACAGACTGGGCATCCTCCTCCCAGAGCACCATCATCACCAGATACTGGGGGTAGGTGAGTCCGAGCACCGAGAGGAGCGGCCGGTACCGCTGCTGCACGGCTCTTGCTGCCGCATACAAGGGAAAGCAGAGCTGATCGCCGAGACGGAGGGACATGCGCTCAGCCCAACGCAGCGCGGATGGCCTCGACGCGCCTGCGGTTCGCACCGAAATCGCTGCGGCCGACCCGGGAGGCGGAGCGGACGTGCACGCCACCGCCCTCCTGCTCGAACTCGACGTCATCCTTGAAACGAAGCACTGCGGTCGTAAAGACGACTTTCATGTATCCATCTGATTCTTCGACGACCTCCGTCCGGGGCATGGCCTCCACGATCGACCGGACTCGTGCGAGGTCCACGCCCGACAGCGGCGCGATGTGATGCATCCAGTCGGAGGGAGGCACACGGCTGGACACGCAGTTGGGCCAGGGAGGCGGGGGAGCAAATCGGCTCACGGGGGCTCCAGGGGGTGGCACAATATGAATAGTGCACAATAATATCGTGCGCAATATTTATGGGCGCCCTGGAGACCGCCCGGCTTCGGGTATTCCCCCTGAGACGCTCCATCGGGCACCGGAGGTCGGCCACCAGGGCGGGTGCGCGATACTTCCGCCTCCCGCCTCCGGAGCACGCATGCGCCCCTTCTCGACCCCGCTGTCTCGTCGCATCGGACTGCGCTACCCGCTGGTCAGCGCGCCCATGTTCCTCATCTCCAACAAGGAGATGCTGCTCGCCGCAGCCGAGGCCGGCATCCTCGGCGCCATGCCCAGCCTCAACCAGCGCACCACCGAGGCATTCGTCGCCGACCTGACGTGGCTCCAGGACCGAACGGACAAGCCCTTCGCCATCAACCTCACGATCGGACTGACCGACCCGGCGCGGCTCCGGCAGGACGTGGAGGCGTGCCTCGATCTCAAGGTGCCCGTCCTGATCACCAGCTATGGGAACCCCACGCCCATCGTGACCGCCGCCAAGAAGGTGGGCACCATCGTTCTCCACGATGTCATC
>JAYYRS010000547.1:0-7795 GCA_036126975.1 Myxococcota bacterium | reverse complement strand
GAGATCTCCATCGGCGTGATGGACCGGTCCCCGACCTTGAAGCGAACAACCCTGTCGTCGCCCTCATCGAGGGCATATTTGAACAGGTGTGCTTCGTCGGCGACCTCGGCCGGCGCTCGCCCCATGAAGCGCTTGACGCTGGTGAACGTGACGCCATCTGGCTCGCCCGCCTCGGCCAGCGCGGGGTAGCCCACGGATCTGGGCACGCCGTCACTTCCGTACCGGACGGCGCTGGGGAGCAGGGCACGCTCGTCGTCATCCAGGAAGACCCTTGCCTTTCCTCCGAGAACAGCAGCGACGAGGGAATGGGTCGTGCCGAGGTCGATCCCGATGTTGGCCATGCGTCCGTCCTGGGAGTCATGCTCCCCGTTGGTATTGAACCAGCCCTCGCGCGGTCATGCCCCGCGATGCGCTGCCTTGTCGACATATCGGAGCTTCGCGAGGAGGGTTTCCACCGCCTCCAATCCGCCCTCCCCGGCCTCCCAGGCCAGGAAGACGTCCACCAGTTCGCCGCGCAGGCGGTCGCCGAGCGATGCTGCTCGCGCACGGACCCCCTCGGGGTCGGCCTGGGCCTCCATCTGCAGCTCGAACACCTCCTCGAGGAAGTCGGGGTCGAGCGCGGGTCCGCCCTCTTCTCGCGGCTGGGTGCGGCCGGTCGCGAGATACCCCGCTCGAAGAAGCGGGTCCGTGAGGACACGCTTGGCTTCATTGACCGTGGCCGTCCACTGCAGGCTCATGCGGCGCTGGACCGCAGGCCGACCCGCAAACCGATCCGGATGGACCTTCCGCGACGCCATCCTCCACGCCCGCATCACGTCCGCCCGGTCGAGGGTGTACTGCCGCGGCAATCCCAGTGCGTCAAACAGGGACGTGTCCGGCCGGAGCGGTTGAATGGCGCCGCAACCGACGCAGACGGGGCCGTCCACGGCCTCGCGGCAGCTCCAGCATGGGATGCGACCAGACATGGGTTCCCGTGTCGTGCGAGGTCCACGCCTACAGCGTGAACGAGTCTCCGCAGGAGCAGGACCGGTTGGCGATGGGGTTCCGGAAGACGAAGCCCGTCTTCACCATCGTCTTCTCGAAGTCGAGCTCCGAACCGTTCACGAAGAGGTAGCTCTTGCGGTCCACTGCGATGGTCACCTCGTGGTCTTCGAATGCAAATACCTTGTCCTTGGCCTCCGGCTCATCCACGAGGTCCAACCAGTAGGTGAGACCGGAGCATCCCCCACCCCGAACGCCAACCCGGAGGATCGCCTCCGGCGTCTGTCGCTTCTTCTTGAGCGTACGGACCCGCTGTGCGGCAGCTTCGCTGATCGTGATGGCCATCGGGTCCTCCTCTCGGACAGCTCCAGGACCGCGTAATCAGCCCCGGCGGCAGCGGCGCTCCGGGGCCGGTCCCCGCCACCGCCTCGTCACTCAGGCGTCGTTCTTCTGCCGGTAGTCTGCGATGGCTGCCTTGATGGCATCCTCGGCGAGCACGGAGCAGTGGATCTTGACGGGCGGGAGCGCGAGCTCCTTCGCGATCTCAGCGTTCTTGAGCAGCTCCGCCTCTTCGACCGACTTGCCCTTCACCATCGTCGTGACCAGCGAACTGGAAGCGATCGCGGAGCCGCACCCGAAGGTCTTGAACTTGGCATCCTCGATGATGCCGTCATCGTTGATCTTCAGCTGGAGCTTCATGACATCACCGCAGGCGGGTGCGCCAACGAGGCCGGTCCCCACCTGGGGGTCTTTCTTGTCCATGCTCCCCATGTTCTGGGGGTTCTCGTAGTGGTCGATCACTTTCTGGCTGTAGGCCATGGTCGTCCTCGGGGCTGGTTTCGGGGGGCTTCCCGCTGATTCTAATGCGTGGGGGCTTGCGCAGCTGTCGCCATGGGGGGCGTCAATGCGCCTCCCACTGGATGGACTTCAGATCGATTCCTTCCTTGACCATCTCATAGAGCGGGCTCATCTCCCGTAGGAAACCTGCCTTCTCGGCGATGTAGGCGATGGCCCAGTCGATCTCCGCCTCGGTGTTGAAACGTCCGATCCCAAACCGGATCGAGGTGTGCGCCAGCTCCACGTCCACGCCGAGCGCCCGCAACACATAGCTCGGCTCCAGACTGGCCGACGTGCATGCGGAACCCGAGGAACAGGCGATGTCCTTGATGCCCATCATCATCGCCTCGCCTTCGACATAGGCGAAGCTGACGTTGAGGTTGTTGGGGAGACGGTGCTCCCAGGAGCCGTTCAGGTACAGCTCATCGAGGTGCTCCCGGAGCCCGTTCCAGAGCCGGTCGCGGAGCCGCTGGATCCGCTCGACTTCACCGTTCTCGATGGCCTCCTTTGCGTAGACGGCGGCCGCCCCGAGCCCGACGATCTGATGGGTGGCGAGCGTACCCGAGCGCATGCCCCGCTCGTGCCCACCCCCGTCGATGAGGGGCTGGAGCCGCACCCGGGGCCGTCCCCGCCGGACGAACAACGCGCCGATCCCCTTCGGACCGTACATCTTGTGCGCCGAGATGGAGAGCACGTCGATGTTCATCGCCTTGACGTCGATGGGAACGTAGGCGAGCGCCTGGACCGCATCGCAGTGGAAGATGACCCCATTTTCCCTGCAGATCGCCCCAATCTCCGTCACTGGCTGGATGACACCGATCTCGTTGTTCGCGAACATGATGCTCACGAGCGTGGTGTCGGGTCGGATGGCGGCGCGCAACTCGTCGAGGTCGATGAGGCCCTGGTCATCGACATCGAGGTACGTGACCTCATAGCCATCCCGCTCCATCGCGTGGCATGCGTCGAGGATGGCCTTGTGCTCGGTCGCCACCGTGATGATGTGCTTGCCCTTGGATTCGTAGAACCGGGCGACGCCCTTGATGGCGAGGTTGTCCGACTCCGTCGCTCCCGACGTGAAGATGATCTCCTTCGCCGTCGCACCGATGAGCGCGCCGACCTGCTCCCGGGCGAGCTCGACCGCCTCGCGTGCGGCCCAGCCGAAGCTGTGGTTCCGGCTTGCGGGATTGCCGAACTTGTCCGAAAGGTACGGGATCATCGCCTCGACCACCCGCGGATCCGTCGGTGTGGTGGCGTTGTTGTCGAGGTACAGGGGCAGGGTCACGTCAGACATCAGGGAGGTCCTCGCGGCGGGGCGCGGTCGGTTTCAGGCAGGCTCGTGGACGGCAGCGACCATGGCGGGCACGGCAACGCCGCGGTGCGTCTCTGTGCAAGACGGGCAGGCAGAGCGCGGGGTGTCGGGCCTGCAGGTCTCGCAGGACTGCAGATAGGCGAGGCTGTCGCCAAGTTCGCCCTCGAGGCCCTGGAGACGGCGGACCGCTTCTCGGGTCTCGACGAGCTTCCGCGCATAGAACATGCGCAGCTGGTGCATGGCTGCAGGGCCCGTGTCCTGCTCTCGGAGGGATTCCATGAAATCTCGGATCTCCGACAGCGAAAACCCGAGCTCCTGCAGCCGGTCGATCCAGTAGACGCGGAGGACGGCCGAAGGGTCGTACAGCCGGAACCCGCCCTTGGTCCTGCGAACCGGCCGGAGAAGGTCGAGCTCTTCGTAGAACCGGAGCGCCCGATTGGTCTTGCCCGTGCGGTCCGCGAGTTCCCCCACCCGGAGGAGCTCGGCTCCGGACGCCGGGCCCGCGGACGGTCTGGACAACTGCTTGCTCATGACAGCCTCCTAACCGGACCTTTCCGTCAGCGTAAGGCCCATGCCGCAATATCTTACGCGTACGGAAGGGTCGTCGCCCAGAATTCACCATATTCCTCTCTTTGACGTCATCTACAACGAATGTGAAGGCACACGACGGCGGGGGGACCTTGGCCGCCAGGCCGACCGCGCCAGGGGGCTCCAGCCGCGCAACGCCCTCCACCGCTCAACCGAAAGCGTGCGTCCATCGGTCCGGAAGCGGATGCTGCCGTCTCGATCGGTCCGCACCAGCCGCGCCCCCCGCCAGCGACCGAGCGCCGCTGCATGCGGATGCCGATGTCGATTCCCGCTTCCCACGCTCAGCACGACCCAATCCGGATCGACCGCCGCGACGAAGGGAAACGTGGAGGATGTGCGGCTGCCGTGATGCGGTGCCTTGACCACTGTCACCCGGTGGAGGCGAGGGGCGAGCCAGGTTTCGGCGCTCCGCTCCACATCCCCAGTAAAGAGTACACCGTGCTTCCCGTGCTCAACCTCCAGCACAAGACTTTCGTCGTTCAATCGGCTTCTACCGGTGCCCACGAATTCCTCCCTGGGATGCAGCCAACGGACCCCGCCCTCGCCCGCTGCCGGAGGGCCGACCCGTGCCCCAGACGCAAACGCCGCCTGCCAGAACGCGAGGAACGCGATCTCACCGGCCTCTGGGGGTCGGGATACGAAGACACGCGCCACCGGCATCTCCTCCAAGACCTCGACGAGCCCAGCCATGTGGTCCGGGTGGGGGTGGGAAAGCACCACCGCGTCCAGGCGTCGGATGCCCGACCGCCGCAGCCATCTGAGAACGCTGGTTCCCGGGGGACCGCCGTCAACGAGCCATCGTCGCCCGTCGGGATGTTCGAGCAGTGCACCATCTCCCTGCCCGACAGACAGGAACGTCACGGCAAGTTCTCCGGCGGGCGTACGACGCAGTCCCAGGCTCAGCATCAGCACAAGCCCCGCAAGTGCAGGGCGCCGACGCATCATGACCCCCAGGCAGATGCCCGCCGCACCCACCAAGCCGACAGCGGGTGTCCAGGGCGGACGGTCGAGCAGCGTGAGCACGCCGAGGGCGAGTCCGCACACGGCGTCTGCGAGTGCCGCCGCGAATACACCCGCCGCGCCAGGGATGATCTTCCCCGCCAGCGCGGCCGGGACGCCAATTCCCGCAAGCAATGGCATGGCGAGCAGGTTGGCCAGCGGCGCAACAGGAGACAGGGCCTGGAAGGTGTATGCCGCATCGGGGAGGGTTCCCGCCGTCGCGCCCACCGTGACCGCAAGGCCGGTTGCCCCCTTGCGGACCAGCCACGGCAGGTCAGGAGGCAGCAGGCGCAACAGCCGCGGGCCCACCAGGAGGATCCCGGCAACCGCACCGAAAGAGAGCCGGAATCCCAGGTCCCCGGGCAGTCCGGGGTCCGCGAGGGTCATTCCGCCCGCGACCATCCCGAGCACCGCGGCCGGCCGCGGCCGCCGCCCGAGCATCCAGGCCAGGGAGCCGACCCCGTACATCAGAAGCGCACGCCGGGAAGACGTAGGCCACCCCGCCTGCGAAGCGAAGGCAACCGCCGCGAGAAGACCCGACAGCAGGGGCACCACACGGCTCGGCCAGACCCATGGAAGCCACGCAAGCGGTGCCGCCACGAACCGCGATGCGCCCGCGGCCGCAGCGGCCACGAGCCCGATGTGCAGTCCGCTCACCGCCAGCAGATGTCGCGTACCCGTCCGCGTAAGCAACGACACCGCCCCTGCGGGCGCAGCGCCTGCGCCGTCGCCCGTGAGGGCACGAAGCAGACCTGGATGCCGGGTGTGGCGGAAGGGATCGTCAAGCGTCCGTTCGCGGCCTCCGAGTCGGACCCATTGGCGGGCGATCGCCAGGGTCCGGCGGGCCCGCATCGCTGCAATCCGGCGGTCCACTTCGCCAGGCAGCCGGTCACGATGAGGTGCCGGACGGACCCAGGCAGCAAGACGCGTTCCTACCCGCGGTGATGCACTGGGAAGGCGGACCCGCAGTCGGCCGACATCCGCGTCCAGGTCTACCTCGGCGCCCGACCGTGCGACGACCACGCCGACCACACGCTGGGGCGCGTCAACCGCAGGCGGTGGCGGAAGGGTGGCGGGTGCCAGGAGGCCCAGCAGCAGCCCCGACACCGGCAGCATGAGACGCGAAGCGCTCATCGCAGCGCCATGGACGCACAGCACCACGCACCCTCCGAGCGCGACCAACAGAGGAATCGGCGCTGGCTGGAACCACGGCCAGATCCATGCACCCAGCAGCACTGCCGCCCCCCACATCGCCCAAGGCTCTGCCATCGGACCTCCAGGTCCGGCGCGGAGCAAACGACGTGCCAACTTCAACAATCTGAAATTATTGATTTGTCATCCGCACTGCAGCCAGCCGTCCGTCGCCTGCCCGACAGCTGCCGGCACCCCAGGTCGACTCCACCCGCAGGGGTCACCGAGCCGTCACCGACGCGGTGTTGCACGGGTTCCGGGTTCGGGTGATCGGTTCGCTCCGGAGGCTGCGATGACACAGCACTCGAACCTGCCCGTGCGGGACCGCATCGTGTTCCGCGGCGCCAGTCGCGCTGCCGTCAAGCGGAAGGCGATTCGATGGTGGTCACGCCACGCCGCCGGCGCCCTGCCACTCCGGGACTTCCTCGCCGCATGCCGAATGGACAGCACCGAGCGAATCATCGTCTTCGCGCCGTCGGGATGCGCTGCGGCCTGAACCGTCGGGGCCCCACCCTCCGCCGCCGGGCGTCTGCATCCACAACGCATCACCCGCCATCAGGCGGACCTGTCCCGATGCTGGCGTCCTCTCTCCCCCCCGGACCACCACATCGGTGCCGGCACGACCGGGACGACCACCCGCGAGTCCCGGCGCGCCCGCATTCCGCCGCTCGACCAGCAGCGAGACCTCCACTGGCGCCAGGAAACGCCAGACCTTGACCACGCCATCGCCGCCCCGATGGCGCCCCCGTCCCCCGCTGCCCGGGCGGCGCCGCCACGCATCGATCACGACGGGAAACCTGGCCTCGAGTTCCTCGACATCCGTTGCGTCCGTGTTGGTCATGTGGCACTGAACCGCGGTCGCCCCCGGCCCATCGGGTCCCGCCCCCATCCCTCCGCCGATCGTTTCGTAGAAGGCGCCCCGAGGCGTGCCGACGCTGAGATTGTTCATCGTCCCCTGGCTTCCAGCGAGCGCGCCAAGGGCAACGAACAAGGCATCGACGAGCCGCTGGCTGCTCTCGACATTTCCCCCGGCAACGGCAGCGGGCCACACCGGGTCGAAGAGTCCGCCGGGAGACGGCCGCACGTCGAACGGGCGCAGGGCGCCCTCATTCAGCGGAAGCTGATCCTCCACGAGACACCGGAACACATAGAGCAAAGCGGCGCGGGCGACCGCAGTCGGAGCGTTCCGGTTTCCGGGGTGGGTGGGCGCGTCGATGTCCAGCCTCGCGCGGTCCCCCTCGACCGACAGCCGGACCCGAATCTCGGTTCCATCATCGAGTCGTTCCAGCGCCGAATGCACCCCCTGGCGTGCACGAAGCTCCGCCTCTACCGCCGACTCTGCCATATCCTGCAGGTGCCCGAGCCAAGCACGAATGACCGACGCACCGAGCGCTTCGACCAGAGCCGTCACGCCATCGGCACCGGCACGACAGGCCGCCACCTGCGCCCGAAGATCGGCCGCCACGTCTTCGGGCTGTCGACTCTGCGAGAGGTCGGGGAGCACCACACCGGTTGGCCCGGAGATGCGTTGCAGCGACAGGCACAGTCCTTCCTCGTCGATGTGGCGCGCCGTGGAAGGCATGCTCCCGGGCGTCGAGCCTCCGACGTCGACGTGGTGCCCCCGACATGCCACAAATGCCAGTCTCGCCCCCGACGCATCGAATACTGGCTGCATGACGGTAATGTCTGGTAGATGAGACCCCCCCTGGTAGGGGTCGTTGCAGACCCAGGCCTCCCCCGGTCGCAGGTCGGATTCGTGGGCCTTCAAGAGCGCCCGGACGGTCTCTCCCATCGCCCCGAGGTGCACCGGAACGTGGGGTGCGTTCACCACGAGGTTTCCATCCGCATCGAACAACGCACAGGAATAATCCTGCCGTTCGCGGATGCTCA
>JAYYRS010000546.1:0-4902 GCA_036126975.1 Myxococcota bacterium | reverse complement strand
GCTCCATTGCCGCATCGCTGTGACCTCTACAGCAGGAAGCGTGCCAGCCCTCCATTCTACGAAAACGCAGTGAAATGACCTTGGATGGCCGGGTGACGTGTCACCCCTGACGCCGCGGTGACATGTCATCCCCCTGGCGGTGACACCCAGCCCAAGGCCGCGCCTCGGGAAGGCATGGGGGATCAGCGGAAGTCGGCCGGGTCGATTCCATGGTGCCGAAACCACTTGTACAGCGTGTTCCGGCTGACGCCGAGCCGCTCACTCAACGCACGCACGTTCCCGCTGGTACCCGAAAGCATCTCCTGAAGCGTCGCCAAGGAAGGACGCTCGACGGGGCGCCGCATCCGCGGACCCGCGCCATCCGCTTGGCCAGGCCCCGTCATCGCATCTGCCGCGGACCCATCCTGCCCCAGGAGTTCAGCGAGCCATGACGGCTCCGCCACGACAGGTGTCTCGCCCGCAGTCACCATCAGCCGCTCCACCACTGCCTCCAGCTCCCGGACATTGTCCGACCAGCGATACAGGAGCAGCCGCAGCATGAGTCCCCGGGAGAAGCCGACATCCCGACCGATGAACTTCCGGGCAAAATGCTGCGCAAGCATGGGCAGGTCTTCGCGCCGCTCCCGGAGCGCGGGCAGCCGCACCGTCCACCGCCGAAGGCGCGCCGCCAGATCCTGCCGGAATTTGTCCGCAGCGACTGCGCCGTCGAGGTCTCGCCAGGTCGCCGCGATGACACGGACATCCACCGTCCGAGCCGAATCCTCACCAACGGCCCGGACTTCCTTCTCCTGGAGGAGCCTCAGCAGCGCGACCTGGAGTTCCGGTGGTGCATCCCCGATCTCGTCGAGGAACAGGGTTCCCCCCTCGGCCGCTCCGACAAGGCCGGGACGCCTGGCCCGCGCACCCGTGAAGGCACCCTTTGCGTGGCCGAAGAGTTCGTCATGCAGGACACCCGCCGAGATCGCACCACAGTTGACCGGCACGAAGGGTCCCGGCCGACCGCTGCGGGCATGGAGCTCTCGTGCCGCCAGTTCCTTCCCCGTGCCGGTCTCACCGACCAGCAGAACGGTCGTATCCCTGCGGGCCACGGCATCCAGCGCCGCGACGGCTTCCGCCATGGCAGCCGAATTCCCAAGCAGGAACTGGCCGCGACCCTCCGGCAGGCGCCGCGGTCCATAGCCGAGCAGCAGGAGCATGCCGCCAACGCCCAGGACGTCGCCCGGACCGAGGCCGGCACGGCTCACCCGCTTTCCATTCACCCAGACACCGTTCCGGCTGTCGAGGTCGCGGACGATCACGCCCGAGCCCAGCCACGCCACCGTGGCATGCTCGCGAGAGAGCCGGGGATCGTCCAGCACACCGGGCCCCAGATCCTCTCGGCGCCGCCCAAGGATGCGTTCGTCACCGGGCTCGAGCAGCACACGCCGACCCACAAGTCCGGGGTCCGGATGGTGCACCACGTGCAGGACCGGCAGCGGCCGCTGGTGGACCGGGTCGAGGTGAAGCGACTCGTCGGTATGGGTGATGTCGTCCAGCGTGGCCGACACGAATGCTCCTCAAGGTCTCTCTCCCCGGTGGGACGGGGGGTTCAGACCGCAGCGACCAGCGAGCGCCGGCTGGGGCCGCGGCCAATCAGAAGTCCATGTCATCCGGCTCACTGAGCACATCGCGGCCAGCGGGCTCGTCGGGCCCCTCCAGTTCCGGGTCCGGCGCGCTCAGGAGACTGTCGCCCGCCTCCGGCAGGGTCGGATCGCACCAGATGATGACCCACCCCTTCTTGGTGAACTTGTTGTCATTGGGCAATGCCTGCGCGAGATTGGGTGTCTTCTCTCCTTTCTCGAGCTGCCGCAGGACCGGAACCGCCTGGTAGGTGTCCACACACTGCTCGAACTTGCTGCGGATCTGGGGTGTGAGGGCAGCCTGGACAGCCGCGTGGCATTTCTCATGGCGCTTGCGGGAGCCCCGGTCGCAGATCTCGACCTTGGCCTCTGCACCAAAGGACTTCCAGAGGTTCTCCGTCGACTCGGTCTTGTACTGGATCGCCTTGGCTCGGTAGACCTTGGCCTTCTTCTTGAACTTCTTGGTCTCTGCGATCTGCTTGTCGAGCTGCACGAGGGTCTGCTTCAGCTCGGTCCGCAGCGTATCGCGCTCGGTCTCAGCCTCGGTCAGCTCCGACCGCAGCGACTCCAGCTCCGTCTCCATCTGCCGCCACTTCTTCCGGGCCGCGGCGCGGCGCTCCTCGTCCTGGATGTCCTGGGCCTTGAGCTTGGCAAGCTCCTCCTCCTTCTCGGCCAGATCGTTCTGGAGGGCCTCGACCCGCTCCTGCGCCTTCATGGCTCGTGTCTGGCCATCCTCGACCAGTCCGGAGCACAGCGCGAGCAGTTCCTCCTCCGTCATCTCCGGCATCTCGACGCCGCCGCCGAGCTCGAAACCGGGCTCTCCTTCGCCGGGATCGTCACCAAACAGGCCGCAACCGGCGGCGAACACCGGGAGCAGTGCAGCGAGACCCAGGGACGGGATGACGGACATCGGGTTGAAGCGGCGTGGATGCAAGGCAATCCCTCCCTCTGGGCGCGACGCGGAGACTAGCACACGCGGAGCTGCGCGGGCAGACGCCGCGGAGAGTCGATGCGACCCAAGGGCGCTGCCATGCCCCGGGTCGGCCGCCTGCGGTTAGGCCATGTCCATGAACGACCAGGACTGGATGAAGAAGTTCCGGCGCGGGCGAAAGGGCGGTTGCACGGCGTGGCTGCTGGCGGCGACCGTGGTCGCGGCTGGCCTGGTCAGCTTCTCCTGACCGACGCCATAGCGCGACCGGGCGACACGCGAAGCGGGCTCGGACCGCCGTCGTTCAGCGGCTCCCGGCTGCCCGGCTTGTCTTCGTTCAGGTAGATGAGCAGGGCATCGGCGATGCGGTCTGCGACCTCCAGTCCGCGCTCCGGGGCTGGCCGCATGGGATGTCCCGCCTCGTCGAACTCCCAGAGCAGGTCCTTCCGTACCTCGATGCCGAACGCCATGGGCCGGACCGGCTGCAGGCGGTACTGCCGGACCATGTGGCCCCCGTCCGCATGCAGGAACCCCGTGACGTGGTGGTAGGCCCGCTCCGCCGCCGCATACTCCGTCTGCCGACCAGCAGCCGGCCTGCGATACATGTGCAGGTAGCTCCGGAGCGCGACGGCACGCGGAGACCGCAGATTCGTGTCCTTGAGCAGTTCCCAGACCCACGCGTAGGCGGGGTCATCGACCGTGCCCGGCTCGGACTCCTCGAATCGCTGCTGGAGCCAGTCGAAGAAGCACCACACCTGGTGCCGGACCTCCGGTGAACCTTCTGGCAGCGCGTAGGGATAGTTGTGCGCGACCGGTGTGCCCGCCTTCTCCAGCGTCAAGGAGATGCGGTCCCGGAGGATCCGATCCAGGGTGAACTCTGCGAGGATGTCCGGATAGAGCGGGTCGAAGACGCCCACGGGCATCTCGGAATCCAGCTGGTAGCCGAGCGCACGGGTCACGAGGCTGACCTGCGGACGCTCCGTACCAGACGCGTTGTACCGGTCGTATGTGTGGACGGCGATCTTCAGGAGCCTCCCCCGAATCGCCCGGTCCATCTCCGAGGAGATCACGTCGTAGTGCTCCTCCAGCAGCCTGCGCTTCTGCGGGAAACCGAGAAGCTGGGAGAACGGCGTATTGATGGCGAACCGCCGCAGATGCGTTGCACCGGGTTGGGTCGAGCCTGGAAATCGCCCAAAGTCCAGGAGGCACCGCGCAGTGGTCACACGCATGAAGCTTCCCAGGCAGAGACGCCGGGCGATCCGTTCCGCAACGAGGCTCGCCCCCCAGTCACGCTCATGGACGAAGCTGCGGTACCACGTGCGCTCCTGCAATCGCCGGCCGCGGGCATCGACGAGGTACGGGTCGGGGAGCACTGCTCCGTCGTGGATCACATCGACGGTGATCTGGTCCCGCCACGCCTCCGGGTAGGGAAGCACGGAATCGCCCGCCACGGAGACGTGCTCCAAGGGCGGACATGCCTCATGGCGAGGTGCGACCTGGTCATACATGCATGGCTCCCGGCGGTTCCGACGGTACAGCGTAGCGCGACGAACCGAAGACGCCTCATCTACGCCGGCCCGAACCGTCCAGCGTCCCGGACGCGCTCATTTCCCAGCCGCCCACGGGTCGCAATGGCGCACTCCATGCTGCAGCCAGGATGACCACGCTCCGCCAGTCAGCACGGCCTGCGTGGGCTTCAGCCATCCGCTCCGCATCGGGAGCGGTTCCGCGAGGGGCACACGGAGCATCCTCCGCATCGGCGGGTATCGGACCGGCACCAGGCTGCGCCATCGAATGTGCGTCGAGAGCGAGAGGCGATGCAGAAGCCGCACTGCCACTGCGTCCGGACCCCTTGCGACATCCGTCACGGCGATGAAGACGAGTCGGACCAGGGTGCACCCCCCAGGCGTGACCCCGCGCAGCATACCGTCCCGGAAACCAGCACGGTCCATCTTCCCGGTCCCTTCTCGGGCCCGTTCGGGCTATGCTCCGCCGGCCAATCGGAGACGGAGTCCAGGATGGAAAAGCGCAAGTTCGGCATCCCCGCGATCGCCCTCGGCTTCACGGCCCTCACCCTCACCGCCTGTCCTGTCGACGATGACAAGGACGAGGACGAGGACGAGGAGGAAGACGAGGACGCAGCGGGCATCGACGGTTCGTGGTCGCTCGAAGCGTATTCCTACGAGGGCACGGCGTACCCGCTGGAGAACACCTACGAGTACTACGGGTACGTCTACACCACCGCGCTCGGCGTCACGCTCACCATTGCGGCACCCACGGTGGATGCGGTTCTCAACACCTCCTACTACACCGACAACCCCGCCAACTCGGATTCCAACGGCGATGAGTCGACGA
>JAYYRS010000545.1:0-5407 GCA_036126975.1 Myxococcota bacterium | reverse complement strand
CCCCCCCCCGCGACATGGGGGAGGACACCGTCCAGCTGGGAGGGCTGCCCGTGCCCGTCACCCGGTGGGCGTGGAGTCCGGAGGGCGGCGCCATGGAGGTCGCCTGGACGCAGGACGGTCTGCCTGTGCAGTACAGCGTGCAGTTCTTCGGGCAGCGGCTCACGGCGACCGCCCGGGAACTCCCCACGAGCGACTGGGGAGACATGCAGATCAGCACGTTCCAGGCCACTGGCGGCGGTGCGGTGATGGAGGAGGAACTGTAGCCAGCGCGGCCGGTAGTCCGGCGTGGACCCGCGGTAGACTCTCCTGACTCCCAGACCCCTGGATCCATGCTCCCGTTCCGCGCTGCGCTCCTCGGCCTGATGCTCGTGCTGGCGCCGGCACGTGCGACCCCGACGGATGCCGCCGCCGCATCTGCCGTGCTCGCCCAGGAGACGCTGCCCGCGCTGCGCGCACGTCAGGCCGCCGCCGAAGCGCGCATTGCAGCAGCCGAGGCCTGGTTCGGGGGCAGTGGACTGCTCGCAGCGGCATGGCCCGCGCTGGCAGGTCTTCCCCTTGAGGACAGTGCAGTTCTTGACGGTCGGATCGATGCCATCGAGGTCCGGATGGAAGCCCGTGCGGCCGAGCGCGTGGCACCACACGCCGCGGCACTTGAAGGAGAGGATGCCGCCCGGTTCCACGCCGCCCAGACGGCTGCGTTGCAGGCCGAGGACCACGCAGATGGACTCGATCTGCGGCTGCTCACCGCCATGCGTGCCGGCATCGCACGTGCACCCGCGCTGGCCGAGCCTGCCCTGGGCACGCGGCTGCGCGCGCTGGCGGATGCCCGCGCCGCGGTCACGAAGGGTCGAACTCCCGGCGACGACGACTGGCCTCGCCTCGCTGCGGAGTCTGCCCGGATCGGTGCTGCAGAGGCGGCCCTGATCGCGTACCGGGATGCGGTCCGCCGTGCCCATGGCGTGGCCGGTGACACCGCCCTGGACGACATCGTCGCGGTTGATCTGGCCAGGCTGGATGCACCCGGCGCGGACACCGCCGCCATGACCGATCGGCTGCGACGGGTGCTGCCCCTTCTGGCGACAGACCGGGAACGGGCGGTCCGCGCGGCGCTCGACACCGTGGAGACCCGCGATCTGCAGACAGAGATCGCTGTGCTGGAAACCGCGCGAACCGAGCTTGCTGCTTCCCTGAAGACGGTGGGCCGCGAGCCGCTCCCGGCGACCGTCGAAGACTACCGCGCCGCCATGGTGGCGGCAGAGCGCAGGCAGCGAGCGACGACAGCCGCCGTCTCCCGACTCGAGCAGTCCGCCGGCGAGCCAACCACGGCCCTGTACGGGCTCCGCTTGCAGGCAGCGCAGCTGCGCGACGCCCAGGCCCAGGGGGAGGCGGAGCTCACACGGCGCCGGTTCGAACGGGCCGAGCGCATCGCTGAGCTCGGCCTCGATGGCGCCGATGTCACGGAAGCGGAGGTCGAGGCGGCACGCGCGACGGCCGCGGAGGCACGCGAGGCTGCGGAGCAGGCCGCCGCGAGCGCAGCCGACGTGGAAGCGTCCTTCATCGCCCAGATCTCGGACATGAGCGATACCGTGCTGACGCTGCTCGAGGAGCGGAAGGCGCGGAGCGAAGCCGCGCAGGCCACGACAGACGACCTCGAGTCCCGTCTTGCTGCTGCCCGGACCGCCCATGCAGCCGCAACGGCGCTGCCGCCCCTCGCCAAGGATCGGACCCAGCGCCTCGGCGCAGCCTATGGACAGATCGCTGCATCCGTGCGCAGCGCCCAGATCGCGCTGCAGGTCAGGGATGCAGCGCTCACCGCACTGCTCGGCAGCGACGCGGCCATCCTGTCCCGCTTCCCTCGGCCGGACTCCCGGATGCGGGACCAGCTGGATCCCGTGGAGTTCGAGCGCTGGGAGCAGACCCACCGTTCCCTCGAAACCGAGGTCCTGCTCTGCGAGCGCACCGCCCGCGCGGAGGTCGCCCGTGCACTCCAGCTCCTCGATGAACTGCGGGCAGCGAGACGCGACATGCGATCCGGCGCGACCCGGGCGGAGCTGGAGCTCGATGCCGACAACTTCCTTGGGGAGCTGCAGATCGAACTTGGCAATGTCCCGGTGCGCGGACGGGTCTGGTGGTGGACGGCACAGCAGGCACGGGGCGGGGCCGGACTCCCGGCCATTCGCGACCTGCTGTGGGGGTCCATCGAGGTCCTGTTGATCCTGGGGTTCTGGTTCGTGGTCCGTCGTCGCCTCCCAGCCTGGACCACCCTGGCCCTCGAGACCGCCGCACAGAGACAGCCCGACAACGACATGCCCATGAGCGGGCTGCAGATCCGCGGTGTCCTGGAGCCTGGAGATCCGCGCCTCGCGCTGCCCCCGTTGGTGATCGTGCTTCGACGTCTGCTGGATGCACTGGCCGTGTGGCTGGCTGCCGTCCTTCTTCTGCCGAGCATTCCGCCGGTCGCCATACCGTTGCTGCTCCTGGCAGCCTGGCAGGGCTGGCGTCTGGGAACGGAGATGGTCTCGCTCGGGCTCGGCGAGACCGATGACGGTCGCCCCAGCCTGATGCGGGTGTCTCCCACAACCCGCGCACTCGCAGTCCGCTCTGCGTCCCTCCTGCTGGGCACCTTCGTCGTCCTGCAGACGACGGACTGGCTGGCCACGTCCGTCCTGATGACCGACCGGATCTCCGACCTCATCCAGACCGCGGGCCTGTTCATCGGTTCCGTTGCGACGCTGGTCGTCCTCGTCCGCTGGGCACCGGTCGTGCGTGACGCTCTCCTCCGCGGGGACCAGAACCGGATCACGATGCTCCTCGTCCGCCCCTCGAACAACGTCTTTCTGCAGGCCGCACAGGCAGCCATGGGGCTTGTCGTGCTGTTGGAGAGGATTGCCTCGAGGCTTGCCAGCAGACTGATCGCTTCGCGTGCAGGGCTGGCATGGCTGGGTGCAGCACTCGCCCGCCAGAGGCTCAAGGAGAGCCACGACGCACCGATCCGCACGCTGGCACCCGCGCTCCGGGCACGGATCTCGGCTGCCTGCCACGACGAGCCGCAACGACTTGCGGAGCTGGAGGCCGTGCAGGAAGCGATCGAGGCATGGCATGCGGGAGAGGAGCCCGGCATGGTCGCGGTGGTCTCCGACCGCGGTGCCGGCAAGACCCGCCTGTTCAATCTCATCGACGAATCGATGCGGGCGCACCATTCGGTGACGCGGCTGGAACCGCCGGACCACATGATTGATGCAGACGGGGTGCTTGCCTGGCTGGCCGACAGCCTCGACTGCGCGCCCGATGAATGGCCCGCAGGAACGACCGAGCGCGCCGAGCTGCTGATCCGCACCCTCGACCGGCTTCCCCCCCGGATCGTGCTCATCGACGAGTCCCACCGGCTGTTCCTGCGCGCCGTCGGTGGATTCCGCGCGCTCCGCCGGCTGCTTGACGTCCTGCATGCATCCAGCCGGACGCACATGTGGGTCTGCGCATTTCACGGGCCGTCCTGGGACTTCCTCGAGGGCATCTCAGAGCGCGTCAATCTCGCCGTGTTCCGGCGAACGGTCGACCTCCAGCCTCTGGGAGCGGAAACCCTCGCCACCTGGCTTGAAGCGCGGACGATGACCGTCGGACTCCGGATCAGCTACGCGGACCTCGTGGCCGACTCCATGCTGCAGACCGATACTGCGCGGGTGGCGGAGCGCGCACGCGCATCCTTCTGGCGCCTGCTGGCGGAGGAGTCGCGGGGCAACCCCCGTGTCGCCCGCGGTTTCTGGATGTCTGCACTTCGCGCAGGGGAGACGAACGACGAGGCACGGGTGGGGCTGTTCGAAAGCCCACAAGCGGCCGACCTCGCGGAGCTGACGCCAAGAGAGCTCTTTCTCCTGACCGCCATCGTCATCCATGATGGTCTCAGCATCGACCACCTGACCGAAGTCCTGAATCTCCCGGGTGGCGTCTGCCGCGCTGTCGGCCGTCGCCTCGAGGCACGCGGCCTGCTCGAGATGACCCGCCCCGGGGACCGGTTCACCACCACCCCAGACTGGGGACCGGTCATCCAGCGGGTACTTCGCAGCAAGCAGTTCCTCCATGGAGGTGTGCCGTGAGCCGGGCGCTTGACGGGATTCACCGGCATCTCCACCCTCGGGCATGGGAACCGACGCCAGGGAGGTCGCCATGGACGGCGTGAGCGTCAGCCCCGAGCTCTTTCAGTATCTGCACCCGGAGAAGATCCCCTACGCGCTTCTGTGGCTCCTCGCAGCATGGGCCCTCGTTCGATTCATCACGGGCACGTTCGACCGTCTCGGCGACCGATTCACGCACCGCCGCCTGCTGCTCAAGCAGGTCGCAGCAGTGCTGCGCTTCGTCGTCTGCATGGGATTCAGCGGGATTGCCGCATCCACGGTCGTGGAGCTCACGGACCAGGCACTGCTGGCCATCAGCGGCACGGCAGCCGTTGCGATCGCCTTCGCCGTCCGCGATCTCCTGGCCTCGCTCATCGCAGGCATCATCCTGCTATTCGACCGACCGTTCCAGGTGGGAGACCGCGTGCAGTTCGGCGATGCATACGGTGAAGTCGTCGAGATGGGGTTGCGTTCCGTGCGCATCGCCACGCTCGATGACAACCTCGTCAGCATTCCGAACAACCTGTTCCTGACCAGCGTGGTCTCGAGTGCAAATGCCGGCGCCCTCGATCAGATGTGCGTGTTCTCGTTCGACATCGGATGCAATGAAGACTTCGATCTCGCGAAGCAGATCGTCTACGAGGCCACCGCATCCAGCAGCTACGTCTACCTCAACAAGCCCATCACCATCCTGCTCGATGAGGGCCCGGTACCGGACGGCGCGGAGCGCTTCGCCATTCGCATCCGAGCCAAGGCGTACGTCCTCGACGGACGCTATGAGTCGGCGTTTTCCACGGACGTGACCGAGCGGGTGCTCCGGGCGTTCCGCAGACATGGGGTGCGGACCGCCGGGCAGATCGAGTGGGGTCCGCCAGGCTCTGGATCGTAGGCCGATGGCAGACGCGGGGCGCGGTGCGGACCGCTCCGGGATACCCCTGCCTCCTTCACCGGAGCGCCCATGGTCCACCGATTTCTCCACCTCGCGCTGCCGCTGGTTGTCACGGCTGCCTGCACAGGGGCGGACGACGGCCCCCCTCCCCCGCTGACAGACCAGGACAGCGACGGGTGGACTTCAGCCATCGACTGCAATGATGCGGACGCAGAGGTCGGCCCACCCCGCGACTGGTTCGAAGATGCAGACGGCGATGGCTACGGCGACACCGCTACCGCCACCATCGCATGCCCGGGCACCCAGCCTGCGGGGACCATCGCCCAGGGCGGAGACTGCGATGACAGCGACCCGACCGTAAACCCAGGGGCGACGGAGGTCGAGGGAGACGGCATCGATCAGAACT
>JAYYRS010000544.1:0-2624 GCA_036126975.1 Myxococcota bacterium | reverse complement strand
CCGCCGGTCTGCATTTCGCCGATGCGGTCGCGGTGGCACTGCTGGTGCGGCTGCAGCAGATCGTCTTCATGGTTGTCGGCGGGGGTGCCGTGGCCTGGTTGGTGCAGCCGGTGACGCGAAAGACGCCGAGCTGACAGGCCCGCCGCTGCGGAGCCAGGCTGCAGAACAGCCAGACCCAGCATGCAGGACCCGCGCGCCCGGCCTGCGACGGCGGTCCCGATCGGCCACCGGACCCGGCGACCGCGGCAGGCCGATGCAGGGACCGGTGGCGCGTGCATGGCGCCGCCGCGCTGGTATACAGGGTGCGTTGGAACCGCCCACCCGTTGGAGCCTGCCATGACCCCGCTGATGCTGTCCCTTGTCCTCGCCTGCGGCCCCAAGAAGGCGCCCGAGACGCCTGCCGCGGCTGCGCCGGCCCCCGTGGCCGCACCAGCGCCGACGCCCGAGCCCGCGCCCGAGCCCGAACCCGAGCCCGAGCCGCCAAAGGAGGTCGTCAACGCCGACCTCAACGTGCGCATCACCCGAGCAGACGGCTCCACCGTCCAGGGGCACGTCAAGCGCATCGAGCGCAGCAAGGACTTCTTCGGCGAGACCGAGTGGATCAACGCACGGAACGAACTCACCATCCAGGTCGAGGGACCGGACGTCTACACCAAGATCCTGTGGACCGAGGTCGACCGGGTCTTCGTCAAGCCCGGCGCGGTGCCGGCAGACGTCGATTGCAGCTACGACTCCAACTTCCGTCCGTGGATGTACGAGTGCGTGCTCAAGACCACCGGCAGCCTCGTGATGGCCGACGGCAAAAAGGTCACCGTGGACAACCGCCACAAGTGGCGGTTCACGTTCGATGACGACACCGCGGTGGAGTTCTGGCTCAAGAAGCATGTCGCCAGGGAGCAGGACGCCTCCGTCGTCGACCTCGACACGGACAATCCCGAAAACTACGACCTCTACAAGAAGCTCCAGCAGCAGCTGCGAGACGACGTCAAAGGCTCCATGGTCATCAAGGTGGACATCGAGTAGTTGACACAGCGTCGGGTGCATCGTCCCGCCCGGGAGCCCGGCACCATTCGAAGAGCACGCCGCCGCGGCGGGCCCTCGTTGCACCTGCCGCGTCCGGCACCCGCTCCATGAGGATGTGGCAACGGTTCACGTGGGCCCACCCGTGACATCCATGCGCGACGCTCCCCATGGAGGGGCCCCCGTCTCCGGCCCCCCACGTTAGGCCCGTCCGCATGCAACGCAACCTGGTCGACCGCTTCCTGCGCTGGGTCATCGCCGCCATCGCGGCCGGGGCGCTGCTCTACGTCGGCGGCAGCATGTGGGCAGGCTTCGAGCAGGTCGGAGACGCCATGCGCCAGTTCGACTGGCGGTATCTGCTTCCGATGGTCGCGCTGACGCTGACCAACTACGCGCTGCGCTTTGCCAAGTGGCACTACTTCCTGCGCCTTCTTCGGGTCGACATGCCGGTTGGCGATGATGCCTGGAACTTCCTCGCCGGCCTCGGCATGGCGATCTCGCCCGGCAAGGCCGGCGAGCTGCTGAAGCCGTACGTCGTCCGCGCGCGCACGGGCACAGCGATGTCCACGACCATCCCCGCGTTGGTCTCGGAGCGGCTGACGGACGGCGTCGCGATGCTCGCCATCGCGGGATTCAGCGTCACGACCTACCCCGCCGACAAGAGCCACTACCTGACCATCCCTGCCGCCATCATCGCCGGCGGGATGCTGATCGTCTCCAGCAAGCGCCTGGGCAACCACATGATCGCCGTCGTCAGCCGGTTGCCGGTCCTCGGACGGCTCGCGCCCAAGCTGGGCGAGATGCTGGGTGCAGCACGCGTCTGCCTCGCGCCCGTGCCGTTCGCCGTCTCCCTCGCCCTGTCGTTGGTGGCGTGGTCCGCCGAATGCCTCGCCTTCTGGCTCTGCTTCGAGGGCATGTCGGTCGAGACGAACCTACAGCTCGCGACCTTCATCTACGCATTCGCGACCGTGGCAGGTGCGGCGATGCCCGGAGGGCTCGGGGTGAGTGATGGCGCGATGGCGGCGGGTGCGACGACGCTGATGGGCGTTCCAGAAGGCATCGCCGTCGGCGCGAGCATCCTCGCTCGCGGCGTCACATTGTGGCTGGGCGTCTTCATCGGAGCGGTGTGTCTGTTCAAGGTGTCGAGCATGCTCGGGGGCAGCATCCGGCTCGACGAGCCCCCCGCGGAGCCAGGGCGGTCTGACGACCCTGGCGAGGTGATGTCCTGAGCGACCTCTGGGCACGATGGGGCCGGCTGGCGGTCGAACGGCGTGGCCCCCTGGCCACGCTGCTCCTCTTGGTGACGGTGGCTCTCGGGGTCGCGGCCGGCCTGCGGGTGTGGCAGGAAGGTCCCCCGCTGGATTTCACCCCGCAGGCGCTGTTCATGGACGCCGGGCCCGAATTCGACCTGCTCGACCGGGTCGAGGAGGAGTTCGGTCGAGAGGACAACACCATCCAGCTCGTCCTGCACGGGGACATCGCGACCGAGGCGGGCATGGAGGCCATCCGGGCACTCCACGCCGCGGTCGAGGCCGCACCGGGTGTCGAGACCGTGCGGTCCGCAGCGACGGCAGTGGTCGTGGACGGCGGGAATGGGCTCCTCG
>JAYYRS010000543.1:0-5543 GCA_036126975.1 Myxococcota bacterium | reverse complement strand
GCCCCCAGCTCGAGCATGTCTCCGAGCAGAGCGATCCGGCGGCCCGGCATCGCTGCGAGCGTGCGGAGGGTTGCAGCCACGCTCAGCGGATTGGCGTTGTAGGCATCGTTGAGCACGCGGCTGCCTGCCGGACCGGCTTCGAGTCGCAGGCGCATGCCGACAGGCTCGTAGGTGGCGAGGCGAGCGCCCATCCCGTCCAGCGGTGCACGCAGCGCGACGGCGACCGCGACGGCAGCTGCGGCATTCTCCGCGAGATAGGCACCGGGTGCAGGGATGGTCCCGCGCACCACGCTGTCCCCGGTCTCGATCCGGAAGCGCGTGCAGAGCCCGTCCGGGTCCACGACGGCATCGGTCAATCGGATGTCGCAGCCGTGCGATGTTCCGTAGCGGAGGACGCGAACCCCGTCCGGTACCGGCAGTGCCGCGACGCGCGGGTCGTCGGCATTCGCGACGCACGTATCTCCGGGCCGCGCCCCGGCGAACAGCTCGCCCTTTGCGCGGGCCACCCCCTCGAGGGAGCCGACGCCCTCGATGTGGGCCGCACCGACGTTCGTGATGACCCGGACGGTCGGGCCGCCGATGGACTGCAGCAGATCGATCTCGCCGAAGCCCGACATCCCCATCTCGAGCACCCAGGCCGCGGCCCCGACGGGAGCCCGCAGGACCGTGAGCGGGAGCCCGATGTGGTTGTTGAGGTTGCCCTGGGTGGAATGGATGGGCCCGAGGCCTGCCAAGGCGAGCGCGGTCAGTGCGCGGGTGGTCGTCTTTCCGGCGCTGCCTGTGATGCCGACCACCGGGCCAGGAAAGCCCCTTCGGACGTGTCGGGCGACATCCTGGAGTGCCGTGAGCCCATCCTCCACGCGGACGAAACCCCTGTCCCAGCCGTCCGGGACGTGCCGGGCAATGGCGCCCGCGCAGCCGGAATCCCGAGCCATGGCGAGAAAGTCATGGCCATCGAATCTCTCTCCGGAGAGCGCCACGAACCACGTCCCGGACGCGAGCCGGCGGCTGTCTGTCCCGAGCGGACCGGCCGGACCGCCGGACACGAGGGTCCCGCCGGTCGCCGATGCGAGTTCGTGGTCGTGAAGGATCACGGCGCCTCCTGCTCGGCAAGGATCCGTGCCGCCACGGTGGGGTCGTGGAATTCCAGCGTCCGGTCTCCGATGGTCTGGGTGGCTTCGTGGCCCTTGCCAGCGATCAGCACGACGTCGCCGGGGCGTGCCGCCATCAGGGCCTCTCGGATCGCCCGTTCACGGTCCGGTTCCACCAGCGCGGGACCATCCATCCCCGTCTGGATCTGGCGAAGGATGAGGGTCGGATCCTCGCTCCTGGGATTGTCGGAGGTCAGCACGACGCGGTCCGCGCCGCGCTCCGCCGCGATGCCCATCAGTGGACGTTTGGATCGATCACGGTCTCCGCCGCAGCCGAAAACGACGGTGAGCCGACCGGTCGTGAGGGGCCGCAGCGTCGCCAGGACCCGCTCCAGGGCATCTGGCGTGTGCGCGTAGTCGACGAAGGCATGGAATCCCCGCGCGCCGGGTACGGGCTCGAGCCGTCCCGGCACTGGCGGTAGCCGCCAGAGCCCTGCGAGTGCGGCTTCGAGCGGCACGCCGATGGCGAGTGCGCAGGCCATCGCCATGAGTGCGTTTTCGAGGTTGTGCCCACCGACGAGCGGCATCCGGAGGCTGTGTTCGGCGCCCTGCCAGGTGAATCGTGCGAATGCACCGTCGAGCCCGTGGACTGCCTCGAGGAGTCGGAGGTCTGCGGATTCCGAACGCCCGACCAGCAGCTTTGTCCGGCCGGGGAGTTCAAGACCAAGAACCTCTGCGGGAAGTCCGTCGTGCAGGACGGCGGTGCCTCCAGGGGCGAGAAGCTCGGTAAACAGGCGCAGCTTGGCTCCGAGGTACGCAGCCATGGTGCCGTGGTGGTCCAGGTGATCCTGGCTGAAGCTGGTGAACGCTGCGACCCGGAACGGGATGGCGTCGACACGGCGGAGGTCCAGGCCGATGCTGGATACCTCCATGGCCACGAGGTCACATCCCGCTTCGCGCGCGGATGCGAGCAGCGCCTGGAGGACCGTGGCCTCTGGTGTGGTGTGGGTGGACGGGATGGTCCGACCCGCGATGCGGTGGCCGGTGGTGCCGATGATGCCGGCGGATTGTGCGGCCGCGCGGGCGATGCTCTCGAGCATCCATGCCGTCGTCGTCTTCCCGTTGGTGCCGGTAAGACCGATGACTGGCAGGGTCGACCCCGGCGAACCGTGGAGCGCCGCGGCCGCGCGGGCAAGCGCAATGCGGGCGTCGGGAACGGTGATGACCGGGATCCCCGGCTCGGCTGTGACGGGGCCTTCGGCGATGATGGCCGCGCAACGGAGACCAGGGACGAAGGAGCGGCCATCCACCCGTGCACCGGGGATGGCCACGAAGACATCCGCCTCGCCGACCATGCGGGAGTCGTGATGTACGGCCTCCACGGCGCGCTCGAGGTCTCCCACTGCGTGGTGATGACCAAGCTGCTGGACCATGTCGCGGAGCCGCATTGGGGAGCCGGGGGGAGGACCCAGCGCCCCCGCCGAGAGGAGCCTGTGGGCAGGCAGGAGGGGAATCGCTCGGCGGAGGCGTCGGGGAAGGGTGTGGAGGGAGGGGTCCGGCGTTGGCCGGGGAGGGGCCCGAAGGCGGCGGCGGGGGACCTGCGTCAGCGAGTGCAGGGGATGTCAGCGGGAGCGCCGTGGCAGCTTGGCTTCTTGTCGACAGCAGGATGCATCAGGGAGACCGTGGGTGGGAACCCGCTGAGCGCCGGAGAAGACGCGAGAAGAGCGCGGGCGGAGTCTGCCCCGAGCGGTCCGTGGGGTCCGTCGGAGAGTACCGGTAAGGCCGGCCGGGGAGGCCAGCCCAGGCTGCTGCGGGGGGGTGCCCCCCGTCGCCGGGAATCGGGAACATTGAAGAGGGAAGAGAGTGGATGGGAGATGGCTCAGTCGAGTGTGATTTCGACGGTACTGCCAGGGGGTAGAGGGGTTCCGCCGGGAGGTGACTGGGCGACAACGCGCCCCGAGCCACGGCTCTCGATCGACAGTCCCGCGCCTTGGAGCGTGACGAGGGTGTCTCGCCAGGACAGTCCGGACAGGTCCGGCAGGCGGAGTTCGCCGGACTCCGTCCAGTGCAGCTCAGGCGGGACCGTTGGCGCGAGGGCCAGCACGGCATCGGGGTCGGTTCTCCCGCCCGAGATGCCTGGCTCGGAATCGTCGTCATCGTCGAGGAGGTCGGGGTCAGGGGGTATCCCGAGCGCCCGCATCGAAGCCTCGCCGATGGCCGCAAAGCCCGGTCCCGCGACCACACCCCCGTAGCTGAGTCCCTCCGTTGGGGTGTCGACGACGAAGGCGATGGCAAGCTTCGGGTCGTCGGCGGGTACGAGCCCGACGAAGGACCCCACGCGTGCGGTGGGCGAGTAGACGCCGTCCACGACCTTCTGGGCTGTGCCGGTCTTGCCTGCGACGGCGTATCCGGGGATGCGAGCTCGGGTCCCGGTGCCCCCCTCCTCCGTCACGGTCTCCATCATGGCGATGACGTTTCGGGCGACGGCCTCCGACACGACCTGGCGATCCCTCGTGGGCTCGGTCCGCTCGATGAGCTCGCCATGGTCGTCGCGCTGCTCGAGGATCAGCCTTGGCTCCATGCGCACGCCGCCGTTGCCGAGCGTCGCGATGGCGTAGGCGAGCTGGAGCGTGTTCGACGTGACGCCCTGCCCGAAGGATGTCGTCGCCAGTTCGATCGGCTTGATGTCGTTGGGAGAGCGCATCATTCCACGGGTCTCGCCGGGAAAACCCAGACCGGTCCGCCGACCGAAGCCGAAGTGTCGGAGGTACTCCGTCGTACGGTCCGCCTCAAGCATGAACGCCAGCTTGGCCGCGCCAATGTTGGAGCTGAACTTGATGACGTCGGACACGCTCAGGTCGCCCTTTGGATGGTCGTCATGGATCGTCGACCGACCCACCCGCCATGCACCGCCTTCACAACCGATCACCGTCTGCGGAGTGACGAGGCCTTCTTCGAGCGCCGCCGCCACGACGAATGGCTTGAAGACCGACCCGGGCTCGATGGCGTCGAGCGCAGCGCGGTTCTTCAGGTTCTCCTGGTCGAGCCCGGTCCGGTCGTTCGGGTTCATCGTGGGGCGGTTGCCGATGGCGAGGAGGTCGCCGGTCTCGACATCGACCACGACCGCAAAGGCTGCCTCGGCGGCCGTTCGCTCCATCGCCTCGTCCAGGGCCTCCTCCACGGCATGCTGGATCCGGCGGTCGATGGTGAGCACCAGGGTCTGCCCGCCCTCTGCGTTCGTGCTCTCCGGCGTCACGCGGCGGCCCTTGCGGTCCCGCCAGGTGACGTACTTGAAGACCCTCCCCCGCAGTGTGCGGTCGTGGCTTGCTTCGATGCCGGCGAGCCCGACACCATTGCCACCGACGATGCCGAGCACCGACGCCGCCTCCACACCGCCGGGGTAGAAGCGCCGGGGCATGTCGGGGGTCCACAGGACGTTCCGGAGTCGGTGATCGGTCTTGGCGAGGGGCGCCGCGAGTGCCTTCAGCCGGGCTGCCTCCGACGGCGTCAGGTCCTTCGCGAGCCGCACGTCCTTGCGGCCGGGCTTCCGCAGGCGCCCAGCGATGTGTTCGACCTGCAGGCCGAGTTGCGGTGCGAGTGTCTCGGACAGGAACTGTATCTGGCTGTCGTCGAGGCCGGATGGATCGGCGTGCAGCTCTTGAAGCTTCACCGTGGTCGCCAGGATGCGCCCGTCCCGGTCGAGGAGGTCTCCACGACGGCCCATGACGCGGACCGACGACTCGAACTGGACCTGGGCCTTCCGCTCAAGCCGCTCGTCGGGGAGGAGCATCAGCCAGGCGGCCCGCGCGGACAGCACCCCGTACCCGACCGCCACGAACAGCCCCACGGTCGCAAGCCGGATGGCGGCCCGGCTTCGAACGGAGCCGTCCCGTTCAGGCGCGGCTGCGCGGTCCGGCAGGAAGCGACGCCAGTCCGAGTGGCTCGGCACCGAGGGCATGGTTGGTCGGGAGGAACGACGCATCTATTCGACGACCTCGGCGGCAGCAGGGACATCGATCACGGGTACGGCGGTCGTGAGGGAGAGTTCGGCAGCCGCCCTGGACAGATGCGAGGGATCCGACAGGGTGGCGAGCTCGAGATCGAGTCTGGCGCCCTCTGCGTCCGCCACCGACAGCTGTGTGCGCGCTGAGCCCAGGGCGCTCGAGATCTCCACCATCTCGATCCGCGACCATGCGAACAGCAGGGCGCAGACGGTCACCAGCACGGCCATGACGAGGTACCGCCCCAAGTGCGACAGTTCGAGCCCGTCCGTCGTCAACGTCGAAAGCGTCGAAGCGCCATCACCCGTCGGGGTACCAGCGGGTGCCGTGCCGTCATCGCGCAGAGCATTCAGTGCGTTCCTGAACCACGTCATGCGGGCCTCCGGAATTCCATCGGGTCGCTGCCGGTGGATGCGGTGCGTCGAACCCGTGTGGAGCCTGTGCCTGCGGC
>JAYYRS010000542.1:0-6937 GCA_036126975.1 Myxococcota bacterium | reverse complement strand
CGACGGGGTCGGGCGGGGAGCGTCGGTCACGGGGAGACCCCAGGGGCGAAGACGGGCCCGATGTCGGCGTTCAGCCAGACGTCCAGGCCCGGAGGAAGGAAGATGGGCGACAGCGGCAGGAGGCGTGATTCCGCCGCCTCGATGCCCAGCCGTGCGCGCGTCAGTTCCGGCGCCTGCACCCCGCCCCGCACCAGCGCGGCGACATGAAGGGCGTCGATGTCCGCGGCAACCCGGACCCGGACGGCATCGGCTGCGGCAGCAGCCAGCCGCGTCGCGGCCTCTCCGCCCGCCTCCGGCAGCCGGGCCACCGCGTAGGCCTCCGCGACGTTCTGCTGCGTCAAGCGCTCTTCATCGGCGGAGATGACGTCGAGGAATGCCGCCTGGACGGCGGCCGGCACGCTGGCCCGCGCCAGTTCGACCCCGCGAACGACGATGCCCAGCCCCGCGGCATCCGAAGCGCGCTGGACCTGCGCGGCGACGGCAGCCTCGACCGCAGCACGCCCATCGGTGAGGACCGGGTCCGACGGCCGGCCCGCGAGGACCTCGACGACCGCTGCGCGCGCCAGATCCGCCAGCACGGCCTCAGGCTCGCGCATGCCATACGACCAGGCGGTCGGATCCGAGACCGCATAGTGCAACGCCGCATCAAGAGAGACCAGGCTCTGATCACCGCAGAGGATCGGCCCCGCCTCGGAGAGGACATCCAGGCGCCGCGCACGCCCCAGGTCGACGACCTCAATCCGCTCGATGGGGGGCGGGAGTCCCACCACCAACCCAGGTGGAACGGTCTCGGCCAGCGGGGCACCGAACCGTTCTACGATGCCGACATGGCCTGCCGGGACGGCATGCAGGCCGCCAGCGAGCCAGGCGACCAACCCGAGCGCCAGAACGTGCGGCAGCCCGGGCCGGAGGAAGGCATGCTCCACCGGGCCGGGCGCGGGCATGCCCAGGCCCCGGGCTCCCGCCCCCGCCACGCGGAGCGCCGAGAGGCCGACGAGCACCCGGCCTGCACCGAGCGCGAGGGGCGCGACACCATGCTCAAGCAGGGCCAGCGCCTCTCCAGCGGCGGCAAGCAGGAGCACGGTCGACCCGAGCGCATCCGGGTGGCGAACCGCAGGGTCCTCGGCCGCGACGAGGCGCCGTTCCGCCCACCACAGCCCCAGGACAGCCAGCAGGACGAGGCCCGAGGCAGACCCCGGCGTCGCCCGCCACGCCACCCCCACCCCGGTGAGTACCGCAAGGACGACACCGACCCACCGAAGCAACCCGGCACCCCGGCCGCCGAGGAACCGGGCGCCCGCGGATGGTCCGAACCGCGCGAGGCGTCCCATGGACCACCAGGCCACCAGCGCCGCGGCCGCGCCCTCCCCCAGGACGGTCGCCCCCACTGCGAGGTTCAGGCCGACGAGCCCGAGTCCAAGTCGCATCCCCCTCCCGGGCCCATCCAGGGTGTTGGACCCCAGCCCTTCGTCTTCGCGGACCCGAACCGCGTAGACCACGCCCGCGACGGCCAGCGCCCCGCCCAGCCAGCCGACAGGCGACAGACCCTCCCCAAAGACGGCGATCCCGACCAGCGTGGTGAACACCACCTCGGTGAGCGAGAGAACGCTGGCGAGCCCGGCTGGGACCGTGCGCATGCCCAGGTTGAGGAGGACGAAGGGCAGTGTCGTACAGACCAGAGCGAGGCCGAGGATCCAGGCAAGGCTCGCGACAGGAGCCGCCATGGTGTCCACCAGCAGCGCGACTCCGACCAGCAGGACGGATGCCGTGACCCAGGCATAGAAGAGGGTCGGCACCAGCGGGGTCTCCTGCTGACGCGCGGCCCGCGTGGTCACGATGACACTGGCCCATCCCAGCGCCGAGACCGTCGCCAGCGCGTCACCCAGCAGGAAACGCCCGCTCGAGAAGTGGGTGACCTGGAACAACGAGACACCGCTCAGCAATGCCACCCCCGCGACGGCGATTCCGACTCCGGTCAGCACGCTCGCGCCGGGCCTGTCCCGAAACGCCCACCAGGCGAGCGGGAAGACGACCACCGGCGCAAGGTTGTGCAGGAAGATCGTGTTCGCCACCGTGGTGTAGACGTAGCCGGCGACGAAGGTGGCACTCGCGACGGCGAGGGCGACGCCCATCATCAGCGAGATCCGGACCGTCCCCGTGTCCACCCGGAAGGCCGATGGCCCCTCCCGGAACAGCGTCCAGGCCCCGAAGCTCAGCGCCACGAACACCGCACGCCACGCGGCCACGGTGTAGACCGAGGCATCGGCGAATCGCGAGAACACCGGCATGAACGAAAAGGCCGCCATGGCAGCGACCACCAGCAGCACCCCTCGGCGTGGGTCGCTCATGGCTTCACAGCGGTGGTCGGGCAGGCAGACACGGCCCGAATCCTAATGCAAGCGACGGCCCACGGGTCGGGTCGCGCTCCCAGGTCTGCTCCGCGTGCGGTATGACCGGGACCGATGCTGGACCGCCTCGACCGCCTCAGACAGGGCCTCCGCCCGCCACCGGACCCCCGGCTCGCCGTGCGGAACCTCGTCCTGCTCGTGTCATCATCCAGGGGCGGATCCTCGGTTTTCGCCGAGGCACTCCGCCGGATTCCCGGGACGCTCCATCTGCGCGCCGAGGTGAATCCGTTCCTCCGGCTCGCCGGTCTGGGCTGGCCCGCATCGGGTCTCGACTCGGACGCGCTCGACCCGGATGCCCGCGGGGATGTGGACGCCTTCGCGCGACAGCTGGCCTGGGACATCGGCCGTCCCGCACGCGCACAGCCCGACCTGGCGGAGGACCTGGCATGGCGGCTGCGCGTCCAGTGGCCTGCGCTTCCGCTCGATGATGCCGCGCTGCTCGCCCTCGTGCGGAGCGTTCCTGGCAGCCCTTCCGATGACCATACCGGATTTCATATCGATCTCCTCCGCCACCTGCGAGATGTCTGGGACGGCATGAACCCGCGGTCCTACGACCTCGACCGAGGCGCCATCGATGCAGCCTTCCCCGGAGAGCCGAAGCCCGATGGGCCGCCGGGTCGCACCATCATCGAGGAGCCACCCTTCGTGGCCATCGGACCCTGGCACAGGGCCACCGCCCAGGAACTCGCCACGATGCCGCTGGTCATCAAGGCACCGTCGAACGCGTACCGGCTCTCCTGGTTCCGGGAGACGTTTCCCCATGCGCGAATCCGGCTGCTTCACCTCGTCCGGAACCCCGCAGCGGCCATCAACGGTCTGTATGACGGCTGGCGCAGCGGTGGATTCCACGCCCACCGCGTCGACCAGGAGCTTGACATCGCCGGGTACTCCGACCATCAGCCACGAAGCCGCTGCTGGTGGAAGTTCGATCTCCCGCCAGGCTGGCGGGACCACACGCACGCACCCCTCGTCTCGGTGTGTGCATTCCAGTGGACCAGTGCCCACCGCGCCGTGCTCTCGCAGCCGCTCGGGCTGGAGCGGAAGGTGTTCCACTTCGAGCGCTTCGTGCGCGGTGCGAGCGAGCGGGTCCAGCTGATGGCAGAAGTATCATCCTGGCTCGGCGCACCCGCTCCCCCGCGCATCCTCGACGGCTTCCGGGAGCCCCCGCCGACGGTGATGTCGACGGCACGCCCCCGGCTTCAGCGCTGGTTCGCTCGTCGGGCAGCGATCGAGCCCGTCATTGCACACCCGGAGGTCCGGCAGCTCGCAAAAGCGATGGGATGTGGTCCTCCAGATGCATGGGTGTAGGCGGTGACTCCCGCCGCGATCGCAGGTCGGGTTTCCTCCCTCTCCACAACTGGGCTACACCTCCAGGGTTGACCGAACTGGAGAACCCCATGATCAAGCAAGCACTCCTTCTCTTCGCCGTCACCAGCAGCCTCGGTGTTGCCGTCGCGGGCGACAGCTACACCAAGACGCCCGCCGCCTCGAGCTTCACCGACGTCGCGGGAACGGCCGTCACGCTCGCCGTGTCCGGCGTCACGTGTGGCGGTTCCGCCGCTGCATTCCACGCCGCTGTCATCAAGATCGACGGCGTCAACGGCGCCACCGTCGACCCCTCGGGCAAGGCCCAGGTGAAGTTCGACGCCGCGAAGCTCGACGTCGACAAGCTCATCGCCGCCGTGGCGGAGAGCGGCCGCTTCACGGCGACCAAGGCCGACGAGGCCTGAATCGGCCCCACCACGCTGGCGCCGCGGGGGCTGTCCTCCGCGGCGCCTCTGGTTCGGGGAAGGCCGACCTTCGGTACAACCGACCCCTCCGCAGCGCCGCCTACTCGATGTAGCCGAGTGCCCGGATCCGCTCCATGTTCTCCGCATCGGGGACGGCGATGTCGACGGCGCCGCCACGCCACTCCTCCAGCAGCGCCGCCAGCCGGCTGGCCTCCCCGGGGCGCTCAGCGACGAGATTCCGCAGCTCTCCAGGGTCGGATGAGAGGTCATACAGCTCCAGCCTGTCCTGGAACGGCGTTGCGATGAGCTTGAGGTCTCCCTCTCGGACCGTCTGCGCCTTGTGGAGGTTCTTCCATCCTGCGAAGCGGCGCTCGATCTGCCAGGGACGGCAGCTCTCGGCATAGGCCCTGTTGTCGGCGGCCGCCCCCGCACCCGCGATGAGTGACAGCAGCGGCCGCCCATCGAGCGCTCCGGTCGACAGGCCCGCTGCGTCGAGCGCGGTGGCCGCCACATCGACGTTCTGAACAGCGACGTCGACGACGGAGGCAGGCTGGCTCGCGCGGAGCGGCGGACGCACGATGAGCGGAATGTGCAGGCTCGGCTCGTAGACATATTCCCCATGATCGAACAGATAGTCGTGTTCGTCGAGACTCTCGCCATGGTCAGCCGTCAACACGATCAGGGTGTCCTCTCCGCGGCCATCCCGATCGATTCCGGCGAACAGCCGCCCCAGCTGCACATCGAGCCAGGCGATCTCGCCGTCATAGAGGTCGATCATGCGCTGCCGGTCTGCCGCGGTCGTCTCGATCTTCTGCTTCCCGCCCCGCCCCCAGACGCGGAGCAGGTATTCCAGCGAGCCGTCCGCGGGGCCCTGGTACCCGGCCCCGTACAGGGTGTCGTAGGGCGCCGGCGGCGTGTAGGGGTAGTGCGGGTCGAAGTAGTGCACCCATAGGAAGAATGGCTTTTCGCGGGGCTTGTCGAGCCATGCCAGGGCTGCGTCGGTGGTGTCGTCTCCATGACGCTGTCGCTGGTCGAGCTCTTTCACGTCGAAGCGGTCATCGTAGACGTCGAATCCCCGGTCGAGCCCGAGCCTGGCGGACAGCGCACTGGCGCTCACGAACGCGGCCGTCTCGTACCCGGCATCCCGCATCGTCTCCGGCACCCATGGGGTCGTGCTGGGCAGCTTGTGCCCGTTGCGCGGAACCCCGGCGCGCTGCGGCTGCAGGCCGGAGAGCACCGAGACGTGTGCAGGGAGGGTGTTGTTGGACACCGTCCAGGCACGGGTGAACCGGATCCCGGTCGCGGCGAGTTCATCGATGTTCGGGGTGCGAGCCCGTGCGTAGCCGTAGGCTCCGAGGTGGTCCGCTCGGGTCGTGTCCAGTGTGACGATGACGATGTTCGGCGGAGGGGGTGGCGTGGTCTCACAGCCGACGAGCAATGCAAGCAGGACGGACGGCATCACGCTCCCTCCACCCCTTCCGGCTGGCGCGCCACACCGAACCGTCCCTCGAACGGCAGGACGATGGGCGTCGCTCCACAGCGGTCGATCTCATCCACGAAACCGGGGAGGTCCACGCCTGGCAGGAGCAGCGGATGGTCCTCATACGGCACACCGAAGAAGTCCCAGTGACACGCCACCACGTAGCGAGGCCGCAGCTTGGCGATCGCCGTTGCGGTGTACCCCGGCCGCCAGTTCCGACCGATGGCACACAGGCAGAGCACATCGCAGGTATGGCCATCGAGCTCCTTGTCGATGAAATCCGCCGAGTCGACGTGCACCACCTTCACGCCGTCGACGTCGAGGTGCCAGTTCAGCACCAGCCCATGAGGCAGGTCCCGCAGCCGGGGAGGCCATGGCGGCGGCGTCTCGATCCGCCCCGGGATTGTGACCCGTCCGAAATACACCCGGCCGTGCCGGCTCGGGAGACCGCGGGCGACCACCTTCTCGCCACAGGCGATGTCCTCGCGACCCATCGTCTCCACGATCTGCGCCTCTGGCAGGCCCGCTGCACGAGCCACGTTGCACGAACTGTGGGACCCGATGAAGCGCGCGCCGGTCTGTTGACAGAGCACCGGGGCATCCAGCACATGGTCGTAGTGCGCGTGTCCGACCAGCACCTCATCTGCCTTCGGGATGTACCTCCGGAGCCGATCGGCATCCGGCACGAGCGGCTTCAGGAGGGTGTCGGCCAGCCCTGGTCGGCTGAGGAACGGGTCGATGACCACGGTCCGGTCCCCTCCCTCGAGCACGAAGCCCGCGGTACCGAGGTAGCGCAGCTGAAGGGTCGGATCGCTGTCGCCACCGGTCTGGTCGTACAGCGCGGGATCGATGCGGGAAAGCGGCAGGCGCACGGTGCGGCTCCGGGGCACGGGTGGTCACAGCCTACTCTTCGGGAAGCGCAGGTGGAGAGGACGCCGGGATGCGGTCGGGTACCCGGCCGGGGAGCGCTTCGTCGAAGGCGACCAGCGCCGCGTGACCTCGGCCCCATCGGACCAGCCATGCCAGCAGACCATCGAGCCCGGAGCCGGCCCCCCGCCACGGCTCCGGGGGCGGGAGCGGATCGAGCAGGGCGCGGATGACGGGAGAGGCCACGTGCGCATCGCTGCACCGATCCAGCGGGACCCAGACGGCTTCAGCGTCCCCGGGAAGGACATCGCGCTCCAGTGCGCGGCGCACCATCGCGGTGCGGACCGCTGCGTCCGTTGCCCAGTCGATGGCATCCTTGACGAGCAGGAAGAAGATCATGGTCCGGAAGAGCTTCTTCACAGGCCACCAGAACACCGCCAGAAGACAGCCGA
>JAYYRS010000541.1:0-7234 GCA_036126975.1 Myxococcota bacterium | reverse complement strand
GAGCAGTCTGGTGCTTTGCCGTCTTGAACCCGCTGTCTGGCTCGGATTCCAGGGCGATCAGCTGCTTGAGCCAGACCACGCCCAGCGTCACGAGGGCGAACAGGTTCAGGTAGTTGCTCGCCACGGCCCCGACGATTTCGCGGTCCTCGAACGCCGAGCCGCTCATGTCCATCGTGACCTGCTGCAACTTCATGGCGTGCTTGCCGAGGGTTTCGGCGAAAGGCGACAGACCCTCAATCTGCGCCGCAGCCGACAGCACCTCCTGCACCTCAGCGGCAAAGCCCATCATCAGCCGACCACCCTTCATCGGCAGCTTCCGGCCAACGAGGTCGAGCGCCTGGATGTGATTCGTGCCCTCGTAGATCATCGCAATCCGCACGTCGCGGAGGTACTGCTCGACCGGCCAGTCCTGGGTGTATCCAGCGCCACCCATCACCTGCATGGACTCTGACACGTTCTCGAAACCCCTCTCCGAGCCGTACGACTTGATGACGGGCGTGAGCAGCGCCACGAGGTCTTCGGCCTTCTGTCGGGTCTCTTCGTCCGGATGGTGGTGCATGACGTCGTAGTTGACGGCGATCCATGCCACCAGCCCCCGCAGGGCCTCGTTCGTCGACTTCACGTTGAGGAGCATCCGGCGCACATCCGGGTGAACGAGGATGTTGTCCGCCGCCGCGCTCCGGTCGTTCCGAGCGGGGTTGAGAGACCGGCTCTGGCGCCGATCCTTGGCAAAGGCGAGGGCCGCCTGGTAGGCCGCTTCTGCCAGCGAGAGCCCCTCGATTCCGACATTGAGCCGCGCGGCATTCATCATCACGAACATCGAGCGCATGCCCTTGTGGGGCTCACCGACAATCCAGCCCTCCGCGTCTTCGAGGTTGATGACGCAGGTGGGTGAGGCGTGGATCCCCATCTTGTGCTCGAGCCCGCCGCAGGTCACGCCGTTGGGCGACCCGTCCTCCTTGAACTTGGGCACCAGGAATACGCTGATTCCCTTGATACCGGCCGGAGCGTCTGGCAGGCGTGCGAGGACCAGGTGCACGATGTTGTCGGTGAGGTCGTGCTCGCCAAACGTGATCCAGATCTTGGTCCCCGTCAGCTTGTGATGGTCGCCGAATGGGACGGCCTTCGTCGTCATCAACCCGAGGTCGGTGCCGCACTGCGGCTCGGTCAGGCACATGGTCCCCGACCATTCCCCCGACACCAGCTTCTCCATGAAGCGGTCCTTCAGCTCGTCGGTTCCGTGGGCCACCAGGGCGTCGATGAGGCCTGCAGTCAACCCGGGGCACATGCTGAACGACTTGTTGCATGCGATCAGGATCTCGCACGCCATCACCGACAGCGTATGCGGCCCGCCTGCCCCGCCGTACTCGAGCGGCTGGGACAGGCTGGTGTAGCCGTTCTCCACGAAGCCCCGATAGGCCTCCCGGTAGCCCTTCGGCGTCGTGACAGATGCCGTGGGCTTGGACGGATCGAACTGCAGGCCCTCATGGTCCGCCGCCTGGTTCAGGGGGTAGAGCTCCCCCACGCAGAAGTCCGAATAGGCTTCCATGATGTCGCTGAAGGTCTCGAGGTCGAAGTCCTCGAAGGCTTCCATCGACGCGACCCTCTCCGAGTAGCCGAAGGCGCGAAGGTTGAACTTGATGTCATCGAGCGGCGGGGTGTACTTGAGCACGGGTTCTCTCCGGGGACCTCTGCAACTGCATGAATGAATGCTCATTCAGCGCTGAACGACCATTCATTTAGCGCACGCGGGCCGCGCTGGCAGGAATTCTTCGATTCCTGGCTGTGCATGGTCGCGCCCGGGCACTGTCGGTGGGGGCCACCGCGGCGCGCCGACGATCCTCGGACCGCGGTCGGCCCGCGCTTCTGGGTCAGACGCACGCACGCGTGGGGCCGGATCAGCCCAGCAGACCCAGCACTGCGACCCGGTTCATGTTGCGCGACTGCGCCATGGCGAAGATGTTTGCCTCTTGCTGGACCGACTGGTTGGAGCGGTCGATGAACGCCTGGATGAAGTCGGTGTCCCCGATGCTCGCGCTCGCCGCCTCGGTGTTCAGGGCCGCCTGCTCGCCGTAGGCCACGGCCGACGCGAGACGGTTGTGCGATGCGCCAAGCCCCGATCGGCCTGCGTTTACGTCATCCAGAGCCGAATCGATGTCGTCGAGAGCGGCCTGGGCGCTCGCAGCACTGGTCAGGTCGATGCCATCAATCCCCAGCGTGCTGCTCCGCAGGTCGATGAGGCCCACGGAGGTCTGGTCTCCACTGCCCGTACCGGTCTGCACGTCGATGCTTCCACGAGAACCGTCCGCAAGCTTCAACCCGTTGAACTCGGTGCTGTCCGCCTGGGAGTCGATCTGGTCGACCAGCTCATCGACCTCCCGCTGGATCAGACTGCGCTGGCTGGCATTGATCGTTCCGGAGGACGCCTGGACGGCCAGCTCCCGAATCCGCTGGAGGGCGTCGACCGTGGACCCCGCGGCCCCCTCCGCGGTCTCGAGCACGCTCATGCCATCGTTGGCGTTACGGACCGCCGCCCGCTGGCTCGCCGCCTCCGTATCGAGCTCGGCCACGATCGCGGCGCCCGCAGGATCGACCCCGGCCCGCGAGATGCGTCGCCCGGACGACACCTGCGCGAGTGTCGTCGTCTGCTGGGTGCGCAGGGACGCGAGATGCGAGGCGCTGGAAGAGCCGACTCCGGATACGGACATGGGGACTCCTGGGGCGGAATCGGAACCGCCACGGCTCCACTGTATCGATTCATTGCGTGGCTCGCCCGAAAGCAGACCGGCCGGGCCTCCACTGGGAGAGACCCGACCGGCACATGCGCAGACCGATTCAGTCGACGATCGTCACGCTGATCATCTGGACGGCTTCGCTGAGCTTGCCGCTCCGGCTGCCCTTGCCCTCGATGGTCTTCACGACATCCATGCCCTCGGAGACCTTGCCGAAGACGGGGTGCTTGGAGGGAGTCTGGCCGTCAAACCAATCGAGGAACGCGTTGTGCACAGTGTTCACGAAGAACTGTGAGCCGCCGGAGTTCGGGCGGCCGGTGTTGGCCATGCTGAGGGTTCCCGGCTCGTTGCTGAACTTTGCGTCCGGCAGGAACTCATCCTGGATGTTGCCGTGGGGCGGTCCGCCCGTCCCGGCCCGGGGGCTGTTCGGGTCCTTCGAGTGGGGGCAGCCGAACTGCAGCATGAAAGACGGAATCACGCGGTGGAAGTGCAGGCCGTTGTAAAAGCCATCGTTCGCGAGCTTGATGAAGTTGCCTGCGGTGATGGGCATCTCGTCGCGGTAGATCTCGGCCTTGAATGTGCCGTGGGACGTCTCGAAGACTGCGGTGGGGTTCGACATTTGGGGGCCTCCTTGGTGACCAGGCCGCTCCCCTATCCCACCAGCCGGTGGACGGGGCACCCGGCGTCGACACCGCACCGAAGGTGCGCGTCATCCCTCTCCGTGGCGCGGCGATGGCGCCGGGCTCCGCTGCGCCGCATGTACGAGCACCGGATGGTTCCGGCGGACCAGAGCGGTCAGACGGAGGACGCTCTTCCGGGCGGCGTCATGCAGCGACGCTGGCAGCGCACCCTCGACGATGAGGCGGGGCGGGGAGCGATCGTCGTCGAGCACCGGCGCGGCCCGGATGCCGAGGGCCTCCCCTCCAGGCAGCATCAGCGTGTACCGCCCGAATGAGATCGAACCGAGCGTGATGCCCCCGTGCAAGGGGCTTCCCTCGCGCAACGGCCGGATGCAGTGCCGCAGGGTTTCCGCTCGCAGATCGATCCCATGGTGCCGGGCAACGGCATGCTCGAGGGCGGCATCGGGAACCAACCAGAGCAGCGAACGGGTCCGTTCCCGGCGCGCCTGCGGAGCAAACACCAGCGCCGATTCGTCGAGCGACGCCACACCATCGGCCTGCCAGCCCGCCACCGCGACCGGTGCGAGTTCCGCGATGTCATGACCGAAAATCTCCTGGAGCACCGTTCGATCGACATCATCGCGGTCTCTCAGGTGGTGGGCGAGATAGGTTCGCTGTTCATCTGCCATGGTCATCGCGCTTCCGGAATAGACCGCTGGCGCATCGGGCCGGGCTCCCTCCGGCGGGTTCTGCGTCTGGAGGATGGCCTGCCCCCAGATGTGCGCCCGTGCACTCGGGCCGAGGCCGAGCAGGTTGATGGGTTGGTCCTGCTCACTTGCGAGCTGGGTGTAGCTGAACGCCCCCGTGTCTCGCTCACGTCGGGTGTGCGCCTTCCGGCTCAGCACCAGATGGTGTCCCTGGCCGACCTGGACCCGGTAGCCATGGCGCGCCGCCACCCGCTGCATCCACGGACCCACCTGTGCCTCGAAGGGGCGGATGTGGTCCCAGAAGGCCTCGAAAGAGCCGCCGAAGTGCGATCCGACGTAGTCGTGCGTCGGCGTCAGCATGAAGATGTCCACGGAGTGCGGCCCGTGCTGCTCCAGTACGGTCTCGATGTCTGCAAACAGGCGCGCCGGGGTCGTACCGGCCAGCCCCATCAGGAAGTCGACGGAGACCTCACGGATCCCCCGGGCCTCCATCTCCGCGAACCGGCGCGCGACAAGCTGGTGGGACTGCGCTCCCCGACCATGGGCCAGGTTCACCGACGCGTCGAGCGTCTGGACGCCAAAGGAGTAGTGGAAGGGTGCCCGCTGCTCCAGCACGTCGAATCGCTCCGCCGTCATCACCGCCGGATCGAACTCGAACCGGTGACCGGCGCGCGGATGGAAATCGAACCCGGCATGGATGGCATCGACCAGCTCTGCAAGCAGACCCGTCGGGAGCACAGAAGGCGTCCCCCCACCGATGTAGAGCGTGTGGAACGTCAGGTGCTCCACTGCTGGACCGAGGGTCTCGATGCTCCGCTTCACCCGATCGACATAGGAACGAAGCAAGGCCGGATGGCTGGGACGCAGGCGCTCGTAGTTGCAGAAGCTGCAGATGCTCTTGCAGAACGGCACATGCACGTAGAGATGATTCGCCGGCTGCCGCGCTCCATCGATCGTGGGCCTCGCGCGGCGCCACATGTCCGCGACCTCGGCCTCGGTCCAGCGCTGCTCGGGTCCGTGCAGATACGCGAGCCGGGAAGCATCCGGCAGACCAGACAGCGCGGCATAGGCGCTGTGGAGCGCCCTCCGTCGCGCCAGGAAGCGCTCGGACAGCCGGCTCATCGAGGTCGGTCGCGGGGCGGCCATGTCACTGTCCAGGGCGGCGGAAATCCCTTCCCTTCACCGTCTTGCGACCATCTTCGCGTGCCCTCTCGATCGCCTCGAGGGCAAGAAGCCGCACGTGGTCGCTCAAGACATCCAGCACGTCTGCGGACGTATTCAGGTCCGACTGCCCTTTGATGTAGTCCTTCAAGCGGGAGGCGATGATCAGCACCTCCTGCTTTCTCGCGTCGGTGACCGGCACCCCACCGGACCGGACCCGTCGCCGGGGTTCCGTGCCGCGGCCGGGGGGTCGGGCATTCGCGACAGCGAGACTGGAGGGAGCACGGTGCTCGTTCGCCCAGGCGTTGCGATGGCCCATCACCGGCACGTGCGCGTCCCAGCAGGCCATCGTGCAGAACACCTTGGTGTCTCTCACCCGATTGCAGGTGCTGACGGAACAGGTGTAGTACCGCCCGCCGACCGGGATGGTCTTCTTGCAGACCGAACAGGACTTCCACGGTCGTGCCACGGTGGACCTCCAGGGGATGCCGGGACACTATCGCAGACCATCCAGGGCCAGCACGGTGTCCGGAAGACGATAGTTTCGGAGCGACCCGGAGCGACCATGCCGAGCCCTCGCGACCCCGCACTCGACGCCGATGTCGACCCGACAACGCTCAGCGACGAAGAGTGGGCCGCCATCCTCGACCCCGTTGAGCACCACATCCTCCGGCATGCGGGGACAGAGCCCCCCGGGACGGGCCGGTACCTCGCCGACCCCGGACCGGGCGCCTTCCACTGCGCCGGATGCGGTCAGCGACTCTACGGCGCAGCCCACAAGTTCCACTCCGGATGTGGCTGGCCAAGCTTCTGGAGCGAGGTCGACAAGGATGTCCTCGTGATCTACCGAGACAGGTCCCACGGCATGATCCGCACCGAGATGCGATGCAGCCGATGCGACGGCCACATGGGACACATCTTCGAAGACGCACCACAGACACCAACCGGTCGTCGCCACTGCGTGAATGGGCAGGCCATCGTCCACGTGCCTGATGGCGAAGACGTGCTCGAAGTGTTTCGTTCCCACCGCGCCGCCCGGGAAGGCCGCCACCCGGGCGTCGCATCCCGGCTTCGGCGACTGCTGGGCCGCTGAGGCCCATCCCAACGCTGTGGGGTCAGGCATCGGCAGCCCGCGACCGTCTCCGCTGGGCACACGGCGGCAACCCGGACTGTCCAAGACAAGGCTCTGCCGCTTGGCTCCGCATGGGGTCGGGTAGGCTGCGGCCCGGAGGTATTCGTGGACCCAGCCACACTCACGCAGCTCGTCGCGTCGCTCCCTCCCGAGAAGCTCGCAGCGCTGCTCACCCAGACGATCGGGGGCCTCGACGCGCACCTGGGACTCGCGTTCGTCTGGGCCAGCCCGGACAAGGTCATCGCGCGACTGACTCCGGGTCCCCAGCACACGCAGCCCTATGGCCTGGTCCATGGCGGCGTGTATTGCTCCGCTACCGAGGCGACCTGCAGCGTTGGTGCGGCACTCGCAGTGCTGCCCACCGGCCGCAACGCTGTCGGCGTGGAGAACCACACCCGATTCCTCCACGCGGCACGACCCGGCACGACCCTCACCAGCACCGCCACACCCGCGCAGGTAGACGGCCCGAGACACACCTGGTCGGCCGTGGTGACGGATGCGGACGGTACCTGCTGCGCGCGCGCCGAGGTGGTCGTGCGTGCGCTCGACCCCCAGGCGCATGTGGGCGGCGCGGCGGTCCGACTCGAGCGACATCTCGGCGAGGACTGACCCTGGCTGGCCACGCGTGCGCCACGCCCACCCCGAACGGCGAGGCGCTCCGCAGCCAGAGCCACGGAGCGCCCTGCACCGTCCGGCGGTTCAGAGGCCCAGCAGGTCCTCGACCTCTCGCTCGATGGCGGAGTCGTTCCCGGCGCCCACGAAGGTCGTGTGCAGCTTCATGTCCTGATCGATCATGATCATGATCGGGATGTAGCCCTCGTCGATGCCAGCCGCGTACAGACCGTAGCGGGTGTCGTAGACCCCCGAGTCGTTGTCTCCGTG
>JAYYRS010000540.1:0-17098 GCA_036126975.1 Myxococcota bacterium | reverse complement strand
ATGGCGATCCCGACGTGAACCCCGGCGCAGAAGATGAGCCGTACGACGGAGTCGACTCGGACTGCGACGAGCGTGGGGACTACGACGCCGATGGCGACGGCCATGCCTCATCCGACTACGGCGGGGACGACTGCGACGACGCCAACTCGTCCATCAACCCGAGCGCCGAGGAGACCTGGTACGACGGACTCGATCAGGATTGCGACGGGAATGACGACGACCAGGATGGAGATGGAATCTCCGTCGAGGATGACTGCGACGATACGGACCCGGAGATCGGCACCGGCTGCGGGGACGATACCGGCGACGTCGATACGGCACAAGCGACCCTGGACACCGGCGGTCTGGCGCCGGACAAGCTCGAGGGTGGCTTCTCCGGCGGCGGCTGCGCGGGGTGCGCCAGCGGCGGGGCAGCCCCCGTCGGCATCGCCGGACTCTTCGCCTTCGTCTCGACGCTCATGCGGCGCCGCCGAAACTGATGCTTGGATTCAGCCGCAGATCCGCGTGCAGGACGGGTCCTCGACATGCCCGTCGCAGCTGCCCAGCCCGAGTCCGTCCAGGCACTGTCGGGCTGCCACGGGGTCATAGTCGCATTCGGGGCCGCCGTAGTCGGATTCGACCTGCGAGCTCACCATGTCCAGACAGGCCGCCGGAGTCCCGCCGAACACGGTGAGCATCCCGCAATCGAGCGCCCATCCGCAGATCGCTGCCGCGTAGGCCTGCACGAACGCGTCGAGCCCGATCCCGCCTGGGTCTCCCGTATCGGCCTGCCCCGTCTCCGCAGCGGAGGCATCGGTTGGCGCCCCTCCCGCTGCGTCCGCGAGGGCCCCCCGCTGGTTCTCCGAGCGGTCGCTGCAACCGCCGCCCGTCACCACGCTGGCGGTCAGGCACGCCACGAGGACGATTGATTTCCAGGACATGAGCGTTCCAGGGAGGAGGAATGCGGGGCCGCGCGAGGCCGATGGCCGCACCCCGACGGAGACCCCGCCGGGACGAGCGCCTCGCGAGCCGTCAGGAGTACTCGAGGACCTCGGGACCAGGGAACCGGAAACCGTCCTGGAACGCGATCAGCCGGCGGTCCTTCTCCTCGAACCGCGCAAAGGCCCACTGCGCGAGTTCATCTGGAGACTCGGGCAACGTCTGCATCTCGTACCGACGCACGTGGATCTCCACATGCGGTACGAGACAGGCGTAGCAGTCGAAGAGGGACGGCACCCGCTCGGGGTACCCGATCGTGACATCGTAGACGGCGTCCAGGTGGTCCCGCAGGCCGGTCACCGACGCGACGAAGCCCTTGGTTCGCGGGACCAGGGTCTGCTGCGGCACATAGAGACCCTTGCCTCTCGCGAACGCCTCGGCCTCCTGCGCCTTCCGCTCCGTCCGACGCGTTCCCTCCAGGAAGGAGACGACGAAGACGGGGATCTGGTCCCTGGCATACTTTCCGAAGAGCTTCTTGATGGAGTCCTTGTCACGCGCCCAGTCACGCTTGACGAAGATGCAGTCCAGGAATCGCATTCCCCAGCCCGGCCCTGGGATGTACTTGACGACATCCTTGACGAACCACTTCATGTCCTGGACGCGCCCGCACTGCCACGCCAGGCACAGCAGGACCATGACATCTGCGATGCTCTGATGATTGCTGATCAGCAGGGCGTTCTCTTCTCGCGGGAGATCGTCGCCGGTGATCCGCACCCGGATTCGGTTCTGGACGTACGCCATCCAGACCCAGATGCCCCACACCGACTTCGCGCAGGCCCGGTTGAAGGCCCGGAAGGCGGACGGTGAGAACGGGTACACGAGCACGCTCAGCATCTGCAGCGGGTTGACGATGAAGATGAGGTACGCGAACGAGAGCGCGCCTGCACCCAGGCCGGCAATGGATCTGAGGATGAAGGGCATCGCGACACGCAGGGAGAGGGTGGGTTCAGCGCCATCATTCGTCCTGCCGACCGGCGGCGCCCACCGGTGCGTATCTCGTCTGCGCCCCGCGCTCTCGACCTCGCTTGACAGGCTGGCCACCGGCCAGCGAGGCTCGTGCGTCTCCCCCGCCCCGCTGCTCCTCACCACCGGTCATCTGGATGCGCGCACGCCTTCTCGCCATCGCGCTGTTCAGCTGCGCACCATCCGTCAGCCCGGCCCCCGAGCCGACCCGCGGTGAACCGGACCGCTCCGACACCGGGCGCATCCGCGGCGATGACGAGATCGAGCACGTCGAGACACCGGATCCCCTGGCGCTCGAGGCTGACGCCGACCGTGGATTCCGGACGGCCCCGTTCGACCTGACGCTGACCGCCAATGCGTCCGGTGCGACCGTGACCTGGACGCTCGACGGCAGCGACCCGCGGGAGAGCCGGACGGGAGGCTCGGGGCCAAGCCCCGTCACGCTGCGCATCGACCCCGGCCTGGGCGACGGACGCGACGCCACCCCTGCCGTGGTCGTGCGCGCGGTGGCGACACAGGCCTCTGGCTCGGAGACCGCTGTTCTCACCCACACCTTCATCTTTCCCGATCAGGTCGCCGCCCTGTCTCCCCACGACGTACGTCCCGGCGACAGCTGGCCGCCGCCCTATGAGACCAATGATCGCTTCGATGACCAGCACGCGATGGACTACGGCCTCGATCCCAGGGTCACCGACGACCCCGCGTATGCGGCCCTGCTGGACGACGCGTTGACCGCCATCCCCAGCATCTCGATCAGCACTGATCTCGACAACCTGTTCGACGACACGACCGGCATCTATCTCCATGCAATGGAGCACGGCGCGGCATGGGAACGACCCGCCTCCCTGGAGATCATCGACCCCGAGGATGCGCACGAAGTGCAGGGAGACATGGGGCTGCGGATCCGGGGGGGGTGGTCGCGTCACCCATCGAACCCCAAGCACGCCTTTCGCCTCTTCTTCCGCGGGGACTACGGAGACACGAAGCTGCGGTTCGCACTCTTCGAGGAAGAAGGGACCGACACGTTCGACAAGGTCGACCTCCGGACCGCCCAGAACTACTCGTGGAGCTTCAAGGGCGGCGCAGGTCGGGAGAACACCTTCCTGCGCGACGTGCTTTCCCGGGACCTGCAGCTGTCCCTCGGGCGACCCGGCACCCGCAGCCGGTTCTACCACCTGTACCTCAACGGTGTGTACTGGGGCCTGTACCAGACGCAGGAACGGGCGGAGGCGCGGTTCGCGGCGAGCTACTTCGGCGGCGAACCGGAAGACTATGACGTGGTGAAGGTCAATGGCGACATCCCCCCGGAGCGGGTCATCGAGGCCACGGACGGCGACCTCACCCTCTGGGAGGAGGTCTGGGAACGCTGCGAGGCCGGGCTTGCCGACGACGCGGCCTACCTGGCCCTGCAGGGGCTCGACGAAACCGGCGCCCGCGACCCGGACCAGCGTGTGCTCGTCGATATCGACAATCTCATCGACTACATGCTCGTCATCTTCTACGCAGGCAACTTCGATTCCCCAACGGGCGCCTTCACGAACAACCAGGGGGCCAACAACTTCTTTGCCATCATCGACCGGACGGACCCGGAGATCGGGTTTCGTTTCTTCATCCATGACGCCGAGCACAGCGCGCTCGCGGATCCGTTCGGACCCGGGATCGGTCTTGAGGAGGACAGGGTGAACCTCGGATCTCGCAGCGATGACTACCGCATGAACGTTGCGCGGTTCGCAGACTTCCACCCGCAATGGCTGCACCATCGCCTGACCGCCAACGCCGCCTACCGGGCCCGCTTCGCTGCCCGTGCACGGGCGCTCCTCGCGGATGATGGGTCGTTTTCGGAGGAATCCGTGCGAGCGCTGGTCGAGGCACGTGCCGCGCAGATCGAGCTCGCGATCATCGCGGAGTCCGCCCGTTGGGGGGACACCAAGGACTTCTCTGATGGGGGACGGACGTGGCGGACACGCGATGATGACTGGAGACCGGCGGTCTCCAGGCTGGTGGATGGATGGATTCCCCATCGCCGGCCCATCGTGATCCGGCAGCTCCAAGCCGCTGGCCTCTGGTGATTCACCGACGCGACCAGGGTTCCGACGTCACATCCCTGCAGGAGCGCCTGCAGGCCTTCCTTTCCTCTCCCCTCCTGCCCGGGCTGGCGGCCCTGCTGGCCGTAATTCTCGGTCTCCCATCGCTCCGCGCGGGGTGGTTCGGCGACGACTTCGTCCACCGCGCCATCCTCCACGAGGGCGTACCCGGACTCGGATTTTCTCCGGTCTGGGACCTCTTCCGGTTCATGGACGGCGGACCGTATGACGAGATGAAGCGCGAGCTGGGACTGCTCCCCTGGTGGTCAGCCCCCGACCTCGCCATCGGATTCTTCCGCCCCCTGTCCGCCATCACCCACATGCTGGATGACGCATGGTGGCCCGACAGCGCGCCCCTGCAGCATGCCCATTCGCTCCTCTGGACGGGCCTCGCCGTCCTGGGGGTGGGCACGCTCCTGCGGCAGGCGCTGCCGGACCACCCGGCCGCGGCCGGGCTCGGCGCGCTGCTGTTCGCCTGCGAAGACGCGCATGCACTTCCCATCGCATGGATCGCAAACCGGAATGCCCTCGTCGCGCTGGCGCTGGGCGCGGCCGCCGTGGCCGTGCACATCGCATGGCGGCGACGGGGCGGCCTTCATCGCGCGGCGGGCGCGCTCGGCCTGCTGGCTCTCGCTCTCGCCAGCGGGGAATCCGCCGTGAGCGCTGCCGGATTCATCCTGGCCTTCCAGCTCACGGCCGAAACAGGCGACTGGCGACGTCGACTGGGCGCCGCCATCCCCGCCGTGGTTCTCGTCATTGGCTGGAGAATCCTGTACGACCTGCTCGGCTATGGCGCGCGTGGCTCGGGCCTCTACATCGATCCAGGCGAGGACCCCCTGGCCTTCTTCTCCGCCGTGGTCGAACGCGCGCCCGTCCTGGCGCTGGCCCAGTGGACCAGCGCCCCGGTTGACGCGCTGTCTGCCCTCGGCCCGGAGGCCACCCTCGGCGCCAGCCTGGCGGGAATCATCGCGACTGCCGCCATGGCCGCCCTGCTGTGGCCGGTGCTCCGCGCGAACGCCGGGGCGCGATTCCTGGGGCTGGCGACCGTCGGCGCCCTCGTGGCACCGAGTGCGACCTTCCCCATGGACCGCCTTCTCACCTTCTCGAGTGCGGGCGCGGCGGGTCTGGTCGGCCTGCTGCTCGTCAGCCGCGTGAACGACTGGCGGCGGCGTCCTGCGCTGGGTCTGTTCCTCCTGCACGGCCCGGTGTCCGCCCTGTTCCTCGGTGTGCGGGTGATGGCTGCGCCGATGATGGGCGACTTCTTCGCAGAGGGCGAAGCATTCGCGCCCATCGACGACACGGTCGAGGACCAGTCACTCATCTTCTTGAACGGCACGGTGATGGCGCCCATGTACACGTTCATCATCCGGGAAGCCGAGCGCCATCGACCCGTTCCCCGCCGGATGCACGTGCTCACGAGCCAGCTGCAGGGCAACGAACTGCTCCGGGAAGACGAGAACACCCTCGTGATCGCACCCGAAGGGGGCTTCCTGACCATTCCCATCTCCTGGCTGCTGCGCGCGACGGACCGGCCGTTCCAGGTCGGGCAGCGCATCGATCGCGTGGACTTCACGGCCGAGGTCCGCGCCACGACCCCGGATGGCCGTCCGCGCGTTGTCGCCTTCCACTTCCAGACGCCGCTCGAGGACCCCGGGCTGCGATTCATGGTCGCCACGGGCGAAGGGTTCGGGACGTGGACGCCCCCGCCGGTCGGCGCACGCCACCACCTGCCGTTCGCACTGCCGCGGGGCGCATCCGAGATGCGTGCGCTTCTTCCCGGCTCGCTCGGCAGCCGGTGACAGCCATCGGGCCGCGCACAGTAGAGTGGCGTGCCGATGACCCGGGGAGGCTCTCATGAAGTACAGCGCGCTCTACGGGGGCCTGCTCGGCCTCGGGCTGCTGCTGCTCGCAATCCTTCTTGGAACCAACCTCGAGGTCTTCTTCGATTTCTGGTCGGTGTTGATCTTCCTTGGGCTGGTCCTCGGCTTCCTCCTGCAGGCGAACGGTCCCCGCGGCGTGGCGGGCCTCTTTCGCACGACCCGTCACTGGCTTCAGGACCATCGGGCCCCCAGGGAATCGGTCCTCGAGGGACATGGGCTCGTCGACAGCGCTCGTCAGGGAACCCGGCTCGCCGCCGTGATGGGACCCTTCATCGGGGGGATCCAGATCCTGCGCAATGCCGACCTGGACAATCTCGCCGGGCTCGGGCCCGCGCTCGGTGTCATGCTGCTGATCCCCTTCTACGCCGCGACGCTGCAGCTCCTCTACTGGGGGCCACTGCAGTGCTGGCTGGAGCAGCAGACGCGGTCATGAACCACGTGCGGGTGACGTCCGATGAAGTCCTCCGCCAACGACAGCAGCAGCCCACGGCCGCTCGTGTAAGGAGCGTGAGACCGCCTCGCCTCGAACCGGTGTCAGAGCGTGAAGCGGGTCTGCAGCCACGTGTAGGACTGGGCGTCCGTCCCCGTCAGCTCCGCCCCGACTCCAACAGGCTGGAACCAGGCCAGACCACCGGCCAGCTGCAGTGCCTTCGATGCCTTCCAGATCACACGGCCATCCAGCTCCCAGCCAAGATTCGGGTCCGCGTTCCCGGGCTTCCAACCCGCACCCTGCAGCGTTCCGCCGGGTCCGATCCAGGCGCCTTCCGGATCCGTCATCTGGAACCAGCTCCCGATGAGCTCGACCCGTGTCGTCTCGGACGGACGGACGAAACCCTCGACCGCCATCTGGCGGGTGTTTGCGGCAGACATCTGGTTGGCGAAGCCCCGCAGGTAGAAGTTCCGGCCGAACTGGAGGTCGATCGCGGACTCGACGTCCCCCACGCACGCTGCCCCGCCTGCAGGGCCGCTGCACGCGTGCCCGGACGACTGGTCGAAGCGGACGGCGACCCCCGGATCCAGCGCCATGCCGAACCCCTGCTCTGCACGCGCGATGACGTTGTAGGCACGGCGCGGCGTCCCGGAGTCATCCCCGATCTGCACCAGCCCATCCAATTCGAGCAGCGTCTCATCCATCCGCAAGGTGGCGCGGGCGCCCGGCCCGAACCAGCGATCCGTGCGCGCCGGCTCGGCGGCGGTTGCTCCTCCGGCCTTGGCGAAGACGAACACCGACGGCCTGAAGGCATCGGAGTCCTTCCAGGTCACCTGCCCGCCCCCGAACCAGTCGCCGAGATCCGAGGGGGCATCCCCATCGACCCAGCCCTGGGAAGCCGCGAGCTGGGTCAGGAACAGGTCGGTCGCCATGGAGCCTGCCGCCTGGTGCCACCGCAGTCCGTCGAAGCTCCGCCCCGCGGGGTTGAACGGGGCACGAGATAGGAAATAGCCTTTGTGGAGGTGGATCTCCTGCCGCCCGATCCGGACGTAGCCACTGCCGGTGTCGACCTCGATGTGGCCCTGGTAGGCATGAACGGCGGGTTCCGTGCCCGTGCTGCCGAGGCGCTCCCCCCACGTCCGGACCTCCTGGACATCGACCCGGGCGGATACGGAGTCCCAAGACCCGGAAACACCGACCCGGACGCCCTGCTGCACGGCGACGACGGTGTCGTCCTGCCCCGCGACGAATGCCGGATTGGTGCGCACCTCCGGGCGAAGGTGGACCGCGAGGTGGGGCTCCACCTCCGGCGCTGCCGCGGCGGAGCCGGATGTGACGACGAGTGTTGAGATCACGGTTGGAATCAGCATCGGTCGCCCCCTGGTCTTGCGGCGTCTGCCGCGCGGACCGGTTCCTACCCGGGTCGTTCCCACAGGTCGAGAGCCGGCCTCGCAGCCCGAAGCGAAGCCGAACCATGGAGAACCCCCCGACCCATCCATCGAAGTCATGGTGGGCACCCTGTCTTCTTTCTCCGTTGGGACAATGGTGCCGCATCCGTCGACCGAAGGGTCGCGATGGAAAGCCACCTCGACCGCTCTGCTACCCTGCCGGCCAAGCCGGTCCCTCGCGTCGTCCCGTGATGGGCCCGCAACCCTCTCCTGCTCGGGCTGCCTCCTGATGATGTTGTTCCTGCTCGGGCTGACGGGATGCACGTGGGTGTTCCGGAATGACACCTGCGATACGGACGCGCCTGCAGTCGAGGTCGAATCGCTCTGGGCTTCCCGATCCGCGGACTGGCAGATGCCTGCGGTGGGGACCGAGTTCGTGTGCGCCTTCCAGCAGGGCGAGGAGGCCGGTGTCGAGCTCCCCCGGCTCGACCAGATCGCGTGCTTCGGGCCGACGGCAGGGAGGCTGCTTGACGCCATCAGCGGCAGCGAAGCGGGAGACCGGCAGGTGAAGGAACTCAGCGCGGGCGGAGGCATCCTCTGCGCCCAGCTTGCGAGCGAGACGGGGGGGCCCACCGACGTGGAGTGCTGGGGCGATGGCGCGGAAGCCGCCATGCGCGGTCTGAAAGAGCTGCTCGACGAACAAGAGGATGCGACGGTGGATGTTGGCGTTGCACCCGGCGAAGACCACATCTGCGCGGTGATCAACCCGAACCAGGGAGCCGATGGACAGCGGTACGTGACCTGCCACGGAGCCGGTCCCGTACTCGATGCGTTCAACGAACCCGCGACCGCCGCTGCGCTCGCGGGCGAGGCTTTCTCCTTCGTCCAGACGTCGCAGACGCTGGCATGCGGTCGGAGCGATGGACGGACGGGCGGTCCTCCCGCGACCCAGTTCGTCTGCTGGGGGGAATCTCCACCCGTGATCGACCCGGCCATGCAGAGCGACTGCTGGTCGGCCTTCGACGTGTCAAACGGCGTTCTCTGTGCCAATCGCCGTGCGGACGACCCTCTGGCCGCGGACGATTCCTGTGCGCAGCTTCCTCCCGTCCAGTGCTGGGGAGACGCCACCAACCCGATCATCTCCCGACTTCCAGACCTGCTCGCCCAGATCGATCCGGCGGCGATTCCACCGCAGCTCCAACTGGGTCCGGACTACGGGTGCGTGCATTACGACGACGCCATCGGAAGCCGGGCCGACATCATCGCCTGCTGGGGTGCCTCCGACAGCCCGGTCCTCGCAAATCCTCCGTCCGGGCGCCGATGGTCGTGGCCAAAGACCGGCTCCGAGGCCCGACATGGATGTGCGCTCGACCTCGCAGACGCTGCATCCGACGCGCCTGCCGGGGACCTCGCCATCGGCCGCCTCACATGCTGGGGGGACGACCTCGACGGCGCACTGGCGCTGGACTGACCCGTGCGCAGTGGGGCCCGCCTGCGTCTCTACGGCCCCCCCGCAGCCCGGCGGGCCTGGTCGAGGCGCGCGCGCAGGACGTGCAGCACCGCATGGGATGCCGCGTGTCTGGAGAGATCGGATCGTTCGCACGGGTCCGCATCGAGCCGGTAGAGGCTCCACTCATCGGACTCCGCGCCTGCAGGCCTTGATGGGTGGAAGTATCGGATGAGCTTCCACGCTTCCGGACGGCCCGTGGCGTCCGGGACGCCCGCGACGACACATTCCACGGCCGGATTCGGGCTTGGAAGCGGTCCATAGCGAAGCGGAAGCCGCGCACCGAGCCAGGGCAGCGCTCGGCCCACGAGTGCCTGACGGGACTCACCATCAAGGATGGAGTCCAGGGTGACGAAGTAGCTGTCTCGCTCCGCGATGCTCCCGGAGAGATCCCGTCCACGCAGCGCCGGCCAGCCATCACCGCCGCCCCGTCCAGGCGGCTGCCGCGGATCGACACCGGCAAGCCCCAGCAGCGTGGGTGCAAGGTCGAGGTGGTCGGTGGGCGTCTCGACCCGATTGCCCGCGTACCGCCCATCCGCGTACCGGATCCAGAGCGGCACGCGCAGTGTTTCCTCGAAGGCGTTGTAGAACTTCTGGTGGAGACCTCCATGGGCCCCGAGCAACTCCCCGTGGTCCGACGTCACCACCACGTGGGTGTCCGCAGCGAGGCCGGTCTCCTCCAGCGTGTCCAGCAGAGACCCCACGTGGGCGTCGACACGAGACAACAGGGACGCGTAGAACCGCCGGTATCGGTCTGCCTGACCGGCGTAGAGCGCTCGGGTGATGGCCGGCGGCGCGTACGCGCGGAGATAGTGCTCCCGGTAGGCCCGCAGTGTGGACGGCTCCTCCGTGGGGGTGTCAGCCGCGCTGGGGCCCGGACCCAGCGCCGGGATCCCCTCAAGAGCCAGCCGACGGCGAGCCCACAGCGACCACGCCGGCCAGAAGACGATATCGTGGGGATTGACCAGGCTCACGACCAGGAAGAACGGTGCCTCGGATGCGCCGGCGGCCCGCGCACGCAGCCAGTCCTCGGCCTGCTGCACGAACCCAGGGTCTCGGGACACGCCGCTGTTGGCCGGATCGGCGCCGTGCGGTTCCGGACCCTGCCAGCCATGGAATCCCCACGGCTCCAGCCGTCCGTCCGCCGGATGCGAGAGGTGCCACTTGCCGATGTAGACCGTCTCGTGTCCGGCTGCCTGGAGTCGATGGCCGAGGGTTGGCACACCCTGCGGCGAGAGCCAGGTCATGCCCTGATCCCCGGCTTCCTTTGCCATTCCATCGGTCTGGGAGACGCCATGCACCCATGGTGAGGTCCCGGTGAACAGGGAGACACGACTCGGCACACAGGCCGCGCTCGCGGTTCGATGCTGGCGGAACCGGCGGGCCGCCCGGTCCAGTCGCCGACGGGTGGGAAGACCCTCCCGGAACGCCCGAAGCGCATCGCCGTCCCATGGACCGACGTCACGGGACTGGTCTGTCAGCACGAGCAGGACATTCGACACGCAGGTCCTCCCGATGGGCGCGTCAGGGTCCACCGCGCACGATGAAGGCCCGCTCCGTCAGGATCTCCCCGTGGGCGGGCGAGACCGTCATCCCCGGATTCAGGTAGGCACGGAAGATGAGGAACAGGCTCTCCTCCAGCGCAACGCCAGGAAAGTCGGTCCCCAGCTCGAGGCAGCCCGCCGCTCCGCCACAGTCCCGACGAATCCGTTGGACCCACAGGCGGTCGGCTTCGGGGTGCTCCGGCAGAAAGGCGTGCGCCGTACCCGCCATCCCGACGCTGTCGAACGACAGGACCCCCACGCGACCGGTCTGGGTGTAGACACTCATGCTTGCGTAGGTGGCCTTCTCCGCCGCAGCATGGTCGACGCCGTACACCCACAAGGTGTCATCCGCTCCAAGCGTGAGCGTGTCGTCGCCCCGCGCGACGCCGAGCGGGCCCACCGCGTAGGTCGTGTCGCTGTTGTCGCCCAGACACTCCTTTGCTCCCTCGATGCATGCTTCGGGCTCGATGACGCGCGCGATCAGGTCGGAGCTCGTGATGTCGATCACATCGACCTCAGCGCCATCGACGGACGCCAACAGCGCCGCTCCGAGCGCGTCCAGCGCGGGCGACAGGTGCGCTTCGGTGCTTCCGTCTCCGCGGGGCAACCGCTCGGGCATTCCCGCTGCGGCTCCCGTTTCCTCGGGCGTGAGCCGGAGGACCTCCAGCGGCGGCGCCTCCACGTAGCTGGCTTCGGCAGCGGGATCATCGACAAGGGCCATTCGACCCAGCAGGAGGAACGAGTCTGCGTCGTTGTCGTGGCCGTACCGCAGTCCCTCCCGCCGGATGGGCATCGGGAAGATGGCATCCGGATCGATACCCGTTGCGACCAGCGCCGTCTCGGCGGCTGCAATGGCGTCGAGATCGGACGACATCACCAGCGCGATCTCGCTGCTGAACGATGCCCGACCTGCATCGTCGACCACGGCATGGTTGATGGTGTCCGAGAGCGACGCAAACGTCGTGACGCGGTTCCCCTCGCCATCCACGCGCGTGAACAGATACGGGGTGAAACCGTAGTATCGGGCGGGCGGCGGCGTGCGTCCGCGGACGACGATGACCTCTCCCGGGTCGAGGTGGTAGGACGCCGACATCCCTTCGGGCACGCGGGGCACGTCACCGACCATCGAGGGGGGAAGCGCCGCCGGATGGTCGGGGTGCGGTGGGACGCTGAACAGCAGGTAGGGCGTACCGACATTGTTCCCGAAGCAGCGTGCGAGACCTTCACAGTCATCGACGATGAAGGATGTCGCCACCCCCGTCTGGACACGGAAACCGCCGGCCACGAACGGGTCGACCGATGCCGAGTCCGCTGGCCCGCTGCCGCAGCTGGTGGATATAGCCAGAAGACAGGCTGAGAGGGCGATGTGGCGCATGGCCAGATGGTACCAGACCGGCCGTCTCGCGCGGCAGGGGGAAATCCGGCCGTGCGCGTGCATCGCGCCTGTCAGCTCCGCTTCGCCACCAGCGCGATGGCGGCCCCCGTCGCAACACCGAACACCACGTTTGCCGCGATGTCGACCAGCGCCAGGTGCAGCGGGATGAAGGAGAATCCACCCAGGATCAGGAAGTTGAAGCCTCCATTCACGAGCAGCATCGTCAAGCCGCCCTGGAATGCTCCTGCACCGACGCCCTTCTTGCCGGAGTTGTGGATCACGTAGTGCATCATGCCGACCCACAGCAGATTCGCGAGGATGATCATCTCGAATTTGGGCTCCGCATGGAATGACAGCGGATTCGCTTCCATGATCTCCATCTGCGCGTCGTAGACGATGACGCCGTAGAACACGCCGCTCGTGACGGCGAACGCGATGAAACCGGCGATGAAGGCAAGAACGGAACGAATCATGGGAACCTCGGTCGTGGGCGGGTCGTGGCACGACCCGCGCACGATTCATAGCATGCATCCCCTATATTCGGCCATCCGGCAGGGGGAGGAGACCAGACCCTTCGTCCGCGAGAGTTCTGGCTCAAGGAACTGCGCCTGCTGACCGTAGGGGCGGTCTCCGGAGGCCCGACTCCCTGTCCGGGGCCCCGGACGGAGGCCGAGATGAATGCGCGGATGTTCGTCGGTGGAGGAATCGTCATCACCCTGATGGCGGCAGCCATGGCGTACGGCGGCTCGGTCGCCAGCTTCGTGGACCCGCCATCCCTGCTGATCGTCTTCGGCATCACGGTCGGCGCGACCGTCTGGTCGAGTCCGTTGGCTGACATCCGCCTCGCGGCACAGCTCGGATTCGGGTCGTCCGCCGTCGCGGCACGACCCGCACAGCGTGCCTGGACGGTGCTCCAGCGTGCGGCCGACGCCTCGGTCGCTGCGGGAACGATCGGAACGGTGATCGGCCTCGTATCGATGCTCCAGAACCTCGACAATCCGGCCGCCATCGGTCCAGCCATGGCGGTTGCACTCCTCACGCTGCTCTATGGAGTCGTCCTCGGAGAGGTGTTTCTCCGCTCCGTGGCAGCAGATGTCATGGCGCGCATCGATGGCGGTGACGCCCTTCCGAGACCGCGCCGTGGGACCGCCACGTTGTACGCGTCGCTCTTCAGTCTCATGGTCGTGCTGGGAGCGTTCCTGCTGATGATGCTGGCCATGAGCTGAGTCCACGCGGACGAATGCACCGCCCGTCGGGGGCATTCCTACAGCGGGAGCAGCCTCATCAGCGGTCGGAGGACCCAGTCGAGGTGGAACCGCACCGGGTCGAGGTCGACCCGGACGACGACCTTGTCCTGCGGCATCAGGAAGTCAGGCAGGACACGCGGCAGGTCCGACAGACGAAACGAGCGCGTGTACTCGCGAGGACGGCTGAGGTTGGCCATCAGCGTCAGGCGACCACCAAGACAGCGGCTCGCCCGGGCGAGGTCGGCCCAGTGCATCTGCAGCTCGCGCCCCTCTGCCAGACCGACGACAGCGCGATGCCTCGACCACGGCGCCAGGCGCCCGACCGCCGCCAGGAAGGGTCTCCGACCGGTGGCGGTCTGAAACAATCCGACAAACAGGAACGCATCGCTGCGCTGGTCCGCATGCATCAGGGCCGTGGTGAGGGAGGAGCCAGCGGACGCGGTCCTGACGACCGGGCTCGGCTCCAGCCTGCCCACCGCTCTCATCACCATCCACCCGGGGTCGCACAGGCCGGGGACACCCTCCTCGGCTCCAAAGAGCGCGACAGACCGTCCACTGTCGAGAGCGGCCTTCAGCTGCATCAGGAGGATGTCCTCGTCCTCATCGATCGCCAACAGCTCCGGCGTCGGCCCCAACGCGAACATCTCGAACAGCGCATCCACACCGGCCTCGGAGCCGGTCTCGACCAGGACCAGATCGACGCACTTCAGGACCCGCAGGGTGCGAATGCTGAGGTCGAGTGGATTCCCGATGTGCCCAGGGAGCAGCCAGAGGTCTGCGGGGCACACCAGCTCATCCCGCTGGTGGACCTGCCGCGTGATCCAGTGCTCGACCGAGCCCGTGTCGTTCGCTTCCAGGCGCGAGCGGACGACCGCCACGACAACACGATCGGCATCCGACAGCGTATCGCCGTCATGCTCGATGGAGACGCAGAAGTTCCGGGTGCGAAACGCCGCCCCGTGATCGTCGCCATGACGAAGCGCAAGGACCAGAGATGACGAGAAGACGAGCCGGATCTCGTCCTCGCGGTGGTCTTCGGGGCTGGGATGGACCCGGACCGACTCGAGGCGGTTTCCCGGGGAGACCTCCGACCCCTCCCGCAGCGGGTCGAGCAGTCGAAGCGCGAACGTCCTGTCCATGTCCTTCCTCGTGCCGGACCCGCCGGCCCGTCGCCGCAGCCCCCGAAGCCTACCGCCATTCCGCGGTGGCCTGGCCCGTCCGTGCGCTCGCTTCCCTGCGGTAGCATGCGCGCGATGGACGCCCGCCGCCCCCGCCAGTTCCCTCATCTGCTGGTCGTTGCGGGCGCCGCACTCGCTGCTCGTCTCCTGTACTTCATCGAGCTCCGGTCCTTCCCGCTCTTCCACTCCCCCACCGCCGACACGCTCAAGTACCTCGGTCGCGCGAACGAGATCCTCGGCGGACAATGGCTCGGCGAGGGCGTCTACTTCCACTCGAGTCCCGTCTATGGGTACCTGCTGGCGCTGGGCCTGGGTTCCGGCGTCAGCTCGCCGTTGGACATGTCCGCCGTCGTCTGGTTCCAGCTGCTTGTTTCGGCGGCGACCGCCGTCCTCACCTGGGCGGTCGGCAGAGAGCTCGGCGGGCCGCGCGCCGGGCTGGTCGCCGGGCTGGTCTACGCACTGTCCCCGGGTGCGGTCTTCTACGATGGCGCACTGCTGGCCGACTTTCTGCTGCCCATGACGGTGGCGTCGGTCGCGCTGGTGGTGGCGCGGGGCCCTCCCAGTCCGAGCCGACTGTTCTGCGTGGGCGCGGTGATCGGATTCGGGTCCCTGGCCCGACCCAACCTGCTGGTGTTCCTCGCGCCCGTGCTGGTGTGGGCACGGGGATCGTCCGGTGGGTCGATGCGGTCGATGCTCGGCCTGGTCGCTGGGGTTTCCCTGTTCGTGCTTCCGGTCACCGCGCGCAACGCACTCGTCGGGGGCGACCTCGTCCTGATCTCCTCAAACGGAGGCGTGAACCTGTTCATCGGGAACGGACCGGACGCAACGGGCGCCTTCGCCGCGCCGCCCTTCTGGGCCAGCGCTCTCGAGGCACGCTCGACCGCCGCCGCAGAAGCCGCCGTCGGCCATGACATGACGCCCTCGGAGGTGTCCCGGTTCTACGCAGGGGAGGCCTTCGGGTGGATCGCCGGACATCCCCAGGCCTACCTGGGACTCGTGGCTCGCCGCATGTGGCTGTTCATCAGCGCGTATGAGGTCCCCAATCACATGGACCTCAACTACTTCTCGCGGCACTCCTTGGTGCTCCGGGGACTGCCAGCCCGTTGGGCACTCGTCCTTCCCACTGCAGCGGCCGGACTGGTCTGGAGCTACCGCCGCGAACGTCGGCACACGCTCCTGCTGTTGATGTGCGCCGTCTACGCCGGCAGCATCATCGGACTGTTCTTCGTCACGGGTCGCTACCGGTTCCCGATCATGCCGATCCTGGCCATCTGGACCGGACTCGGTGTCTGTGCCTGGCGACACATCGATGCTCGGCGACGCCTGGCGGGCGCGGTCGTGGCGGGCCTGGTGGGCGTTGGGGCCTGGGCGACGCCGCCGCCAGAGGTCGTGGTCTCCGAGGCCTACTCCTTGATGCATCTGGCTGGGGTCCACCAGCGGCAGGGAGACCATCGGGCAGAGATCGCCGCACTCGAGGCGGCGCTCGAGGTGCAGGCACCCCATGAGCGGCGCGGCTACCTGCTCAACAACCTCGGCATCGCCCGGATGATGACGGGCGACATCGACGGCGCGCTCGACGCCTCCGCGCGGGCCCTCGCGCTGGCGCCGGACAATGCAGAGACGCTGCAGAATCACGTGATGATGATGGTGAAGGCGGGCGCAAGCCGCGAGGCGCTCCCGCTGGTCGAGGCGCGCATCTCGGACGCGCCAGGGGACGCACAGCTGTGGTTCCTCCGAGGTCGGTTGCTGCGGGAAACCCAGGAGCTCGACTCAGCCGTCTCTGCACTCCGACAGTCCATCTCGCTCGGCGGTGGTGCCCGGGCCTGGTTCCAGCTCGCGCTCTGTCATGAGGCCGCAGAGGACTGGACACGGGCGGAACGTGCCTGGCAGCAGGGGCTACTCGAGCAGCCCGATCATCCGCAGGCAGGCGAACGCCTCCAGGCGATCCAGAACCGCCGCTGACATGGGGTCCACGCCGGACCGCACCGTCGGGCCCGTCGCCATCACGGCGGGCGACCCGACCAGGCTGCCACATAGATGTCGGTCTGGTCCCCATCGCCCTCCAGCGCAGTCGCCGTCGGCAGTGCGACCAGGTCGCTTCCGCGCAGGACGGTACGGAGACCCTCGAGCTCCGAGCGGTTTCCCGCGCTCTCGAAGAGCGCCGCGACGTCCGCCCAGGCCTCAGCGGGCCCCGGGAGCGGCGCGGTGAAGCCGATCTGCACGGGGTTGTAGATCTTGTTGATCGCATACCCCCAGGGCTGGCCCACGCGACAGCGCACCGTCAGGTAGTACCAGCCACCCTCCAGGGGGGACGCCGTTGTCATCTGCCTGACCAGTGCATGGACGCAGGGAGGCGCGCCAGCCGCCGCTGAATCGGGGTCCGGACCGCCGAGATACACCTTCAGCTGTCGGCTTCCGTCGGGGAGCAGGCCTATGGTGACAACATCGAGCTGCCTCGACATGCACCACGGCGGGATCGTGGTGCCCGGCGCCGCCTTCGCGAGTGCCGGCGCCAGCGCCGCAC